>NZ_JBNPWS010000016.1:0-121983 GCF_050433705.1 Paenibacillus sp. DS2015
GTTTTCTTTTTCGTGCAAAAACAAGAGCAGGCTATCTTTTCGATAACCTGCTCTTGTTCTTGATTTTTGGCCTGCGCCTTAACTTAATGACATTGTGCCTACGGGTGCTCTTTTTTTTGTGTAAATGACCAGCATGAGTACATTGTTATTAAGTGTCTATCTTTCGGATTCTTATCTAAATATATTCTGATAGGAATGGGCAAGGTAATGAAATATAAAGGAAATAAAGATATAGAGGAGGAGGTAGTGATTATGAATACAAGGTATATCGTTAAAGGGTTGTTTGTGATAGGGATAAGTTGCTTACTCACTAGTTGTAACCTTCTACCTAACGGCAGAACCCCTGATGAATTGTTTCAGTTAACGTTGAGCGGACTAACAGGCAGTGACAATTTCACATTTACGGGTGAATCAGCTCTACGCAGAAATGAACAAGTAAAGTTTCAGGAACACTTTGCCTTTGAAGGGCAGGTCAAGAATCATGATGAACTCACGATGCATAGTATTCTACCTATACAAAGTACTCGTGTTGCTGCTGAACAACAGAAGTCTTCAAAGACTCAGAATCAATCAACGGATTTACGGCTGAGCAATGGGCGGTGGGTCCAGACGTCTAATACAGATATAGGTGAGAATCAAGTTCTTGCAAGGCTTAATCCGCTCGATCAGTTGGAGGGGATTAAGAAGCTAAAGAAAGCGATTAAAGAAGAAGGAGGAGCCGCTAGAGGGACGAAGGTACTTAGAATTGAATTAGATCCTGAGGATGCTCGAACGTGGCTAGATACCCAATTGAGTGATGAAATGAATCATTTAAGGAATGAGGCTACGAGTGATCAGTTGAATGACTCATCCAAATCCAAACTTCAGAAGGAGTTAGATCAGATTTGGAGGGAAGGAAAGGAACAGATGAAGGTGATGCTTGAACAAGCGGAAGTAGGCACGGTGTACCATTTAACAATGGATCGAACAAGTAATCTTCCATTGAGACTAACCTCGGAGAGTAAAATTGCATATAAGGATGTAGAAGGAAATAAGCAGACAGAGACACTGATTAGTGATGTTACTTTTAAACATTAATCGTACATGGATACAGGTATCGACTGCTGACTTACAAATTACATCGTGCTACAATAGAGAGTATTAATTAACCAGTGTTCAAAAGATAGAGCAGACATAAGGAGGAGAAGTAAATGCGTGATCCTAGAATTCAAGAATTAGCGCAGAATCTTGTACAATATTCTGTTGATGTACAGCCAGGGGAGAATGTTCTTATTGAGATGATCGGTAGTGAACGCGATCTTGTTAAGGCTATTGTGGAAGAAGTGGCTAAACGTAAAGGTCATTCGTTTGTCCAGCTTACAGATAAATCGTTACAGCGTACGATGTTTATTCATGCTACACAAGAGCAGATGGAAACATGGGCTGAACTTGATTTAGAACGTATGAAACAGATGAACTGTTACATTGGTATTCGTGCTGGAGAGAATGTTAATGATCAGGCAGATGTTCCAGAAGATAAAATGAAATTATACAATTCCATATATAATCATAAGGTACATAGCAAACAGCGCGTCAACCATACGAAATGGGTGGTATTGCGTTATCCTAATCCGAGTATGGCACAGCTTGCCAATATGAGTACGGAAGCTTTTGAAGATTTCTACTTCGATGTGTGTAATCTTGATTATGGCAAAATGGACATCGCTCAGGATCCGCTTGCTGAACTTATGAGAAGAACCGATAAAGTGCATATTGTTGGCCCAGGAACAGATCTTAGCTTCTCTATAAAGGGAATTGGTGCTGAGAAATGCTCAGGTCAGAAGAACATTCCAGACGGTGAAGTGTATAGTGCTCCGGTACGTGATTCAGTAAATGGGACAATAAGCTACAATACACAGACCGTGTACAATGGGATATCCTTCGAGAATATCAAATTTACATTTAAAGATGGGAAGATCGTGGAAGCGACAAGTAATGATACGAAGCGTCTGAATGATATTCTGGATTCCGATGAGGGAGCTAGATATATTGGGGAGTTCGCTATTGGATTCAACCCGTATATTCTCCATCCAATGAAAGATATATTATTTGATGAAAAAATTGCGGGTAGCCTACACTTTACACCAGGTCAAGCCTACGATGTGACCAACAATGGTAATACGTCATCCATTCACTGGGATCTAGTTCTGATTCAACGTCCAGATTACGGTGGAGGAGAAATTTATTTCGATGATGTCCTTATCCGTAAGGATGGAATATTTGTAGTTCCCGAGCTTGAAGGCTTGAATCCTGACCATTTAAAATGAGTGAGAAACCACTTGCGTTAGAAAGCGGATTCAAGGTATCATTATAGAGGTAAGATTTAGAAAAAAATGATTCCGAAAGTTACGGAGGGATAATATGTCCAGTAACAACGCAGCAGTTGTTGAAATTGCTCAAACAGCAGGTAAGTTCACATCTTCGATCGTACTTCAGGCAGATAACAAGTACATCGATGTGAAAAGTATTTTGGGCCTATTTACCACTTTAGTTAGTCGTAAAGCCTATGAGCTTCATGTTCATGGTCCAGATGCAGCGGAAGCTAAAGTAGCTATGAAGGAAGTATTTTCCAAACATGGTCTTGAAATTGATGTTGTAGCTGATTAGTTGTAGCGAAAGCACCCTTACTGAGTTCAGTAAGGGTGCTTTTTTGTTGAGGGTTCTTGTATTGGTGTGTGATTTCGTCTAATATTAAGGATAGTAGCAAAGTAGTGACTTTTAGACATAGGGGGAAGATGCATGACTTCATTTGATTTGCAGGAACAATTGAACATCAAAGCAATCAATCTTCTACAAGAAGATGCAGATAAAATTCAAAAGCTAATAGAAGTACAAATGGAGAATCTAGCAACACGTTACTGTCCTCTATATGAGGAAGTACTAGACACCCAAATGTATGGATTTTCAAAAGAGGTTGATTTTGCAGTACGCGCAGGACTTTTGGCTGAATATACAGGAAAACAGTTGGTCAGTGAGCTAGAGCGCAAGTTAGCGATTCTTTATGAAGCATTGAACACCAAAAGCGGCCTGTGAGTAACAGGCGTACATAGAGAGTATATATACAAAACGGGTACCTCTGTCATAAGAGGATACCCGTTTTTGGTTTACTATGTGTTAGACCAGATAGAAAGATACGCCTAATATAAGATAGACAACTAACAGTAATAGTCCTTCATACCAGTTGGTTGATCCGTCATCGATAATGGATTTAGCTATAAACACGGCCACAGAGATGGCAACGAGTTCAATGATGGTGAATACAATATCCATTGTATCACCCATGAAATAACTAATGAAGACTAGGACCGGTGCGACGAATAATGCAATTTGTAGACTGCTACCTACCGCGATTTCAACGGCAGCGCCCATTTTGTTCTTCATTGCTAACATGACTGCAGCGCTATGTTCAGCGGCGTTACCTATAATAGCTACTAAGAAGGCCCCTACAAACAGCTCACTGAGTCCAAAACGAGTGGTGAACACTTCAAGTGTACCAACTAGCCATTCACTGACGAAAGCCACCATGACCGTAGCCAAGACGAGGTAGAGGATCGACTTACGTTTGGACCACTGGGGCTTATGTTCATGTGGAAGTTCCTCTTGCGTATTTTCTGTAACATCGGCTAAATAAGCTTTGTGCGTAATCATGGAGAAGATAAGCCAAGCGATATACGCGGCAATAAGGATGCCCGCTACGACCAAGCTTAGGATCTTGGTATCTGATACCGTAATGGAATGCGTATTAAAGAAAACAGCGGGTACGAATAGAGCGATGACAGCAACAATCATGAGAGAACCATTCAGACCAGCCAAGGAAACGTTGAATTTCTGTATTTTGAACTTTAGCCCTCCAGCGAAAAGGCTAAGACCCAGAACAAGGAGAAGATTACCGATGATCGAACCCGTAAGACTCGCCTTGACCATGTCGAATAAGCCTTCTTTAACTAAAAATATAGCGATGATTAATTCGGCAGCATTACCAAAGGTAGCATTGAGGAAACCACCCAGTCGCTGTCCGGCATAATGTGACACGCTTTCGGTGGCTTTTCCCAGGAATCCAGCAACAAAAATAACGGATAGTGCGGATAATCCGAATTGTACCGTAGCATCCCAACCAGCAAAATGGCCTAACGCACTTAGTAGAAACGTAATCACTAACAAGGAAGGACTAACCCATTTTTTCAACTTAAAGCACCTCTTCAAAAGAATATATTTAGTTATGATTCTTATACAATATACCCAAAATGGTTATAGTTGTAAACATACACTAATCATCGTATAATGCGGTTATAAGACGCTATATTTATACACATAACATGTTCATATTTTGTAGAACGTTCTTTATTTTTTGAAAGCTAGATTTGCTTTTTAGACCCTTTAGGATTTACAATAACGAATAATGAGGTGAAGGGGGATGGGCATGACGGAACAACTTCAGCTGGATAATGGAACAATACGGATTTCGGATGATGTCGTCTCGAAAATTGCCGGCATGGCAGCACTGGAAACGCCAGGTATTGCTGCAATGTCCGGAGGGCTATCCGAAGGATGGGCTAAGCGTCTTAGTGGTAAGAATGTACAAAAAGGAGTTACAGTCGAAGTGGGTCAATTAGAAGCTGCTATCGATTTACGAATTATTGTACTTTACGAAACACCGATTCATGAAGTGTGTCGTATGCTACAACAAAATGTACGCGAAGCCATCGAAAGTATGACGGGATTGCATATTGTTGAAGTGAATGTCAAGGTAGAAGGCGTCGCCTTCAAAGATGATGAAATTGATGATTTAGTTATTCGCAACAAATAAATATCACTACAAATGATGAGCCCAGAAAAAAAGACTACACGGAAGATATTCCGCGGTAGTCTTTTTTGGATTTAATATATTCTTGTGTGACTGCAGGTTTGTTGCTTTCACGTGAAATACTAAGGACAATCCCCATGCTAAACATCATGACAAGTAATGAGGAACCACCGTAGCTAATGAAGGGTAGTGTAACACCTGTCAGAGGAATGGTCTGGGTAACTCCGCCAATATTAATGAAAGCTTGAATAGCTATGAGACCCATTATTCCAATGCCTACTAGTGTTCCAAATGGATCAGGACACCGTAGAGAAACTAGAATTCCTCGCCATATAAAGTATAAGTAGAGTAACAGAAAGATTGTCGTGCCGATAAATCCAAATTCCTCACCTATGACGGCAAAGATAAAGTCATTATAAGGATTCGGGAGATAATGAAGTTTCTGTACACTCTGTCCGAATCCAGCGCCGGTTAATCCACCTTGTCCGATGGCTGTGAGAGATTGAATAAGATGGTAGCCTGTTCCCTCTGGATCTTCAAATGGGTCTAAGAAGGCCTCAATACGCCCCACCTTGTAGTTCTTCTCTACGGAAACCGAGGGGTCCGCGGGTGAAATAGACTTAATAGCCGCATTCATTCCTAGGACAAGGCTTGCTCCAACGATAAGTAGCGTAATGGAGCCTAAGATGTGCTTCATACTTGCTCCACCAGCATAGATAATTAAGCCGCAGGTTGCGACTAATATTAAACATGAGCCTAAATCGGGCTGCATCATGATCAGGCCGGCGACCACGCCAACAATAAGCATCACGGGCATAAATCCCTTTTTTAGATCCCGCATTCGCTCGCCTTTTTTGGTGATTAGGGCTGCGAGATATAGAATCGTCGCGATTTTTGCAAGTTCTGTAGGTTGTACCCCTAGTGATCCGATACCGAACCAACTTCGCGCACCATTCCTAACTTCGCCAATATAGGGAACCAATATAAGCATAATGATCGTGACAATGAAGATAGGCATGAACAATTTCTTATATTTGCTGTAATGGATGTTCATGGCAATAAACATGAAGAAACCACCTATAACAGCCCACATAAATTGACGCTTAGCGAAATATAATGCGTCGTTTACTTTGCTGGCAATGGTTAGACTAGAACTCGAGCTGAATACCATGACAAGGCCAAATCCCACAAGTAGCAACGTGAGGATAAGCAACTGGAAATCCGGCGTCCCTCTTTTGGGTTGAGGCTTGTTTTCATTCATGATAGAGGTCCCATTTAAGCTTCTAGCATTTCTTTGAATTGTTGCAGCTTTTTGTTCGCAATGCCTTGAATAGCGGTCGGAATAGGAGTTTCATAGTCTAGACCGTGAGGAAAAGTTGCTTTACCCATATAAACCGCTTCTATTACTAGAACGGTATCCGGTTTCTCAAGTTTGCCTTCCACTACTCTAGTATTCATACGTACATAATATTCCGTGTTGTTATCTTCAATTTTATACTCGTATGTTGCGCGGTAGTATTCCCACTGCCAGCGAACAAATCCAGCTTTTTCTGCAGTGTCATCTAGTAAAGCCAAATCACTTTTCACGCCATTTAAACCTGTATTTTCGATCATCATGATTCAATCATCTCCTTAATTACATTCACCTATGAAGTTCTTTACCCATGATATTATGTTTCAAGGACTTGTGCAAGCTTTGAAGACCTTGAGGAATACACGGCAGAGGGCATTTCTGATACAATAGTAGAACATATTGACCTATGCTTACGGGCGAGGTGAAACTTGAAATCTTCTTCAATAGAGGTCATGAAAGAACGGCAAGATCGTACGGGCACGTTCGGAAGGAGTGAAATGTATGATGGAGGAAACGTTTATTAATGAATTACAACCTAAGATGGTAGAGTGGAGACGGTATTTGCACCGCCATCCGGAGTTGTCTTACCGTGAGCAGAATACAGCTGAGTTTGTTGCGAATAAGTTACGTGAGTTAGGGATAGAGGTGCAGATGAATGTAGGCGGGGGTTACGGCGTTGTAGGTCTGCTTAAGGGTGGTAAATTAGGGAAGAGAATTGCTCTACGAGCAGATATGGACGCATTGCCCATTCAAGATCAGAAGACTTGCGACTATAGCTCTGAGGTGGATGGTGTGATGCATGCTTGTGGTCATGATGGTCACACCTCTATCCTACTTGGTGTTGCCTCCTACTTCAGTCGTTATCAGGATGCGATTCAGGGCGAAATTATCTTTATTTTTCAACCCGCAGAGGAAGTGTGTCCTGGAGGCGCTAGGGGCATGATTGAAAGTGGTGTATTGGATGGCGTAGATGCCATCTATGGAATTCACCTATGGACACCTCTTCCCTTAGGAACGGTTGGGAGTAAAGGGGGGTCTCTGATGGCAGCAGCGGATGAATTTTTTATTGATATTAAGGGTAGAGGTGGACATGGTGGGATCCCACAAGTGACTATCGATAGTGTCGTTGCAGGCGCTGCTCTTGTGATGCAGCTCCAGAGCATTGTAAGTCGCTCTGTTGACCCTCTACAGCCAGCTGTAGTAACTGTAGGAACGATTGCAGGTGGATCGGCTCAGAATATTATTGCGGAGCAATGTCGAATCACAGGAACGGTACGGACATTTGATGAGGAAACAAGGTTGTTAATCCGCGATAAGATCGAATCTATAGCTACACTTACGGCTCAAACTTATGGAGCAGAGGCAAGTGTGGAATATCTAATGGGATATCCTCCGCTCGTTAATGATGAAGTTGAAGCACAACGATTCTTCCATGAGGCACCTCATATTTTTGGAGCTGAATATGTTCAAAGAATGCCTAAGTTGATGCCAGCAGAGGATTTCGCATATTATGTTCAAGAGGTACCCGGATGCTTCATGTTCGTTGGAGCAGGTAATACAGATAGAGGCATGGACTATCCACATCATCATTCCCTTTTTGATTTTGATGAAGAAGCTATGTTACATGGTGTGAAACTACTTATAACGATGGTTCAATCTGCACAGCAAGAATAGTGAATGAGGAATATCCATTTGGGACAGATTATAAATAAAGTTCTTATAAATTATAAGTTCATTTCCGGTTACATTTCGGAGATGGGCTTTTCTTATTGTACTAAAGCGAAGAGGGGAGGATACTCATGGATAACAGTAAAGCTTGCATTGTACAGCGTGATCGAACGGTACTGCTCGAATGTAGGCACCCCCAGTTCGAGTGGGCGAGGGAGAAGCTCTCCTGTTATGCAGAATTGCTCAAAAGTCCAGTTTCCTTTCATACCTATCGCATTACCCCGCTCTCTTTGTGGAATGCGGCTGCGTTGGGATGGACAGCTACATTGGTGAATGATAGTTTGCAGTCTATATCTCGCTTTGATGTTCCTTTAAATTTATGTGAGGACATAGAGCAACTCATGTCTAGGTACGGGAAACTAACGCTGGAGCTAGATATGATTGTTCCGCGGCAACTGATTCTGAAGAGCTCGGAACCACATATTCTGGAAGAGATTATGGGCTATAAGGCTCTACTCTCTCTTGGGATGAGGCAAATATCGATATCGGAGGTCTGTCTTCATCAAGATCGAAGAGGGATCTTGAAGCAAGAGCTGACTAGACTCGGATATCCTGTTCTAGATTTGGCTGGGTATCATGAGGGTCAACCTTTATCATTCTCTTGGCGTGAGGATTTTTCTGGACTCAGAGATTATCAGAAGCATGCAGTTAAAGCATTTGAAGGAATGCCGGGAAGTGGAGGTAGTGGAGTTGTCGCGCTGCCGTGTGGTGCAGGTAAAACGGTTGTAGGTATGGCAGTCATGGAGAAGCTGCAATGTGAAACTCTTATCTTAACCTCGAATACAACCTCTGTTCGCCAGTGGATCGATGAAGTTCTTCAGAAGACGACATTAACAGCTTCTGAGATCGGCGAGTATTCGGGGCAGAAGAAAGAGGTGAAGCCCGTCACGGTGGCGACCTATCAGATTCTGACACATCGGCGCTCAAAAGATGCTGAATTTCAGCATGTGAAACTGTTTAATGAGCGTTCTTGGGGACTTATCATTTATGACGAGGTACATCTTCTTCCAGCTCCTGTATTTCGTGCGACAGCAGACATTCAGGCTACAAGACGTCTTGGATTAACGGCCACGCTAGTACGTGAGGATGGATGTGAGCAAGATGTCTTCTCCTTAGTAGGTCCTAAACGGTATGACATGCCATGGAGACAACTTGAAGAGCGGGGATGGATTGCTAAGGTAGATTGTATTGAGGTAAGAGTACCGATGTCGGCTGAAGTAAAGGAGCAGTATCTCAGTGCAGAGAACAAAAGCAAATTTCGATTGGCTGCGGAGAATCCAGCTAAGCTCTCGATGATTAAATATATTGTGAAGCGTCATTCGGATTGTTCCATTCTTGTCATTGGCCAATATATAGATCAGCTCAAGCTAATTGCATCAGCTATTCAGGCACCTCTGATCTCTGGCATGATGAGTCAACAGGAGCGTAATGATTTGTATGCTGCCTATAGGCAGGGTGAGATTCCTATTCTGGTTGTATCTAAAGTGGCTAACTTTGCAGTTGATCTGCCCGATGCATCCATTGCTATTGAAGTGTCAGGAAGTTTTGGATCTCGTCAAGAGGAGGCGCAGCGGCTAGGTAGAATATTACGTCCCAAAGCTAACGGCAATAGAGCCTATTTCTATACTCTTGTCACTAGGGACAGCAAAGAGGAGGATTATGCGCTTCGGCGCCAAATGTTCCTTATTGAACAGGGGTATGAGTATATCATACAGAATAAGTCTGATGTAGATTTCGCTCGGAATGTAGGTGTACAACTTCAATTGGAGGAGGGCGCTTCTCTGCTATGAAAGACCTAAATGTTCAGGAGCAAGAACTTTTGCGAAAAATATATACTCACCATGCTGGACTGACCTTCGAGGAGGCGAGTATCCTGCCTCTGAGAGTAGAGGGGCAAAGTGGAGTTGAGGTTATGCTCGCCTTCCTCTCCGTAAGGAGGAAGGGATATATTGTGGCTACCGAAAAGTATTGGGGAGAACAACGATATTGTATCTCTAAAGAGAGCATTCCTACCCTACAAGAAGCATTTTTCACCCCGAATTTAGCTGAAGTAGAGGGAAGAGGGACTCAACTTGTGATGCAAGAGAAGCAAGGCATCATACTAGATCTATTTAATGTATTGGTATTTCTGTCTCAGCATAAGATGCTTTTTACGACAAAGGGGACCTTACATAAAAAGAGTATCCAGGGTCTAGCAGCGATTATACAGCTTGATGTAGAGGATCTAAGAGGTCTTTCATTAGATGTGTTACAACCTCTGCTAAAGGATTATCCTCAGCCTGTTGCTGTTATCCTGGATTTGCTCCTTCTTCTGAATCTTATATCTATAGATACGGATGCGAAGCAGGTTATGCTACATGAGAGACCTTTGCATCAATGGTTGAACCTAAGTACAGATAAAATGATAAGCAGGGTATATCGTATAGTGAATGAACGTTATATTGTTCAAGATCGTGAGCTGCAGCACTTTTGTCAATTCATCCGTTGTTCGGTTGTTAGGGCAGGATCTTGGCTAGATTTGGACAAGGTTATGTGCTGGATGACCCGTCAGGGGCTCCTGATAGAGAGACAAAGACTAGAATGGCAAAGCAAAGCGAGAGCATGGCTACAAGCTTTGGCTGGTTTCGGTTGGATGGATCTGGCGATATCAGAAGGAGAACCTCGCTATTTTCGCTGGAAGATACCGAGTGTGCATCTAGAGGAGTCTGCCGTTAACATAACGGATAGTGGGTATAACGGTTTTTACGTACAGCCGGATTATGACATTATGGTCCCTTCCCATGTAGGTTTCATACAGCGTTGGAGACTTCTTTTGTTTACGGAGATGATTAAGAATGATCACATGTCTGTATATAGGTTGTCGAAGCTAAGTATTACGAGAGGGTTGGATAAGGGCATAGCTATAGAAGAGATGATCCGATTCTTAACGGAACATTCCTTGGTTGTAATCCCGGAGCATGTGTCTATAGTACTTGAACAATGGGCTAGAGAGATGAAAGATGAGTCAAATGAACCTAAAAGGCAGTTGTTTGAATCTGTTGACTTTGAAGAAGAGGGAGTATTTGAGGTTGCCGCACGCTCAAATATCAGCGTAGTTGAGGAGATCCCTATGCCCGTGTCTCTTTTTCAAGGGCTAGAACGAATTCCAATAAGGTGGAGGGATGAATTTAGAAGATACCACTTCTCTACGACTACAACGATTGTTGAACAGGCCTTAGCGTGGCATACGAAAGTTAGAATAACGATGAATGGAAAGGTGGCTGAATTTACGCCATTGAATATAACTTACAATCCTTGGATGGTGAGCGGGGAGCTAACGGTTCTTCATGATCAAGGCCATCAATGGATTGAACTATACCCAAGTGATTTTCAAGAAATTAAGTTACTAATCCCCTCTTTTAACTAAAAAACCCTAATTCGCGTTGTTGAAACCCCTTCATATGAAACGTAGGATATGATATGATGAAAAAGTCTTCTGATAGAACAGAAGAACTTTTTTAGAATTGAGATGAATTTCATGGTCGTATCAGAATTACAAACAATCAACATGACAGAAGTGTTGATGTACGCCTATGAATTAGGCGATATGATTAATCAGTCTGTCAATGTGTCAGATTATCTATATTGGAAGAGCCAAGTTGAAGCTCATCCCGAGATCAAGTCTTTAGTTAGGAAGCTGGAGGCTAAGAAGGAATTGTTCGATGAAACGCAACGTTTTGGGCATTTCCACCCAGATTTCCATGCTGCTAAAGAGAATGTGCAGCTTGTTGAAGCAGAGATTGAGAGTTACCAGGAAGTGGTTAACTTCAAGTTGGCAGAGAAGAAGCTGGATGAGTTGCTACATCAGATGTCAGAGACGATTGCATTCTCTGTATCGGATACCATCAAAGTACCTAGTAATGATCCTGCACCTAAAGGTTGTGGCAGCGGGGGCGGCTGCTCATGCGGTTAATTGGCTAGTTAGAGGAAGAGGGGTGGCAGTAACATGTTCGCGGAACGTACAGGGTATATTATCTGGGTAAATGATTTGAAAGCAGCACGGAATCTGGAGAAATACGGAACTGTTCATTATATATCTAAGAGAATGCATTATGTGGTGATGTACGTAAATGCTGATCGAGCAGAGGAAGTTTCCAAAAACATACGTAGGCTTTCATATGTACGTAAGATCGAGCGTTCTTTTCGTACTGAAATTCCAACTGAGTATAGCAGTGATATTCCCGATAAAACAAGCTATTATGGTCTCTAGATTCTCTAAGTAAGAAGTAGAGAAGAAGGTTAGTAACCTTTTATTTATATCATGCGGTCCATAAGGATCGCTTTTTTTGTGCAATCATATGACAAATATAGGTTGTGCGCACTATTGCAGACGTCAACAAAGCAGTTTTAAGTCCTATCTATGTAAATATATTTAATTTATGTGTTACTCTCTTGTGAATCATAGCGCTATACTGTAATATAATAGGTATAAATACATAGATATAAAGACCTATGTGGTGGAGAGTGATATTCCATGCGCGACAAGGGGACGGAACGTTGGAGCACATATGAATCTTTTTTTGTGTCTCTAGGTGACAAGAGAGTAGCAGATATAGTCATTACTAACCATGCAAGAACACGGTATCTAGATCGGATCGAGCATGGTGGGAAAGATAATGATGAGATTGCAGCATGGATGTGGGAATGCCTGAAGCAAGATCGAATAAAGCCCTATTATCGTAATGAGCAAGACGTGTATTTAATTGATGAGGATATAGTTGTAGTAGCTGAGTTTACGGAGCTTGAAAGTGAACTAGATATTACTGGGAATATCCTTCATAAGATGATTATCGTCACTTTTTTAGGTAAAATGTCCGAAACGATGGAATTAAGAGATTTAAAGACGTATTATTCTTGGCTTAGACATTCTCGCAGAATGACTCTCATTAAGAATAGCCGTAAACGAAAGTGAAACTAAGAAATAAGAAAGACACCTCCATATGATTGAACTAAAGACGAACCCTCATACGATTCTTGATTTTACTAGAACGCATAGAGTTTGGTGAGTGTAAACTTTAGTCAATCTTATGTACACGACTAATCAGTATGATGAATGGTAGTCCTTACGCATGCAGCTTATTCTAGTGCGTGTTTTTTTTGTTATCATGTTCCGTTACAATAGAGTTACGAAGAAGGGGGAGCTCAGGATATGAATTTTCACCAGCTTCATATATTTCACACCGTTGCGGAGCGGGGTAGTTTCTCTTCAGCAGCTCAGGTGCTACATATGACACAGCCAGCAGTAACCATGCAAGTGCAATCGCTAGAGGAGTATTTTGGTGCTAAGCTATTAGACCGTTCGACCAAAAAAATTGAATTATCGGAAGCAGGTAAAGCGTTATTTCCCTATGCTAAACGCAGTATAGATTTAGTCCGCGAAGCAGATGTGGCGATGTCTTCATATACCCAAATGTTACAGGGGAGATTACAGCTTGGTGCTAGTCTTACGATCGGAGAATATGTTCTACCCAGATTACTCGGACCTTTTGGTCAACAGTTTCCGCATATTAACATTATGATGAAGGTTATGAATACAACGCAAATTATTGAGGAAATTACGAAGCATCAGTTGAACTTCGGTCTCATAGAAGCACCTATTGAGCATCCAGACATGGTCATTGACGTGGTCATGCAAGATGAATTAAAACTGATCGTGCCAGCTCTCCATCCTTTAGCTGAGTATGAAGAGGTGGAGTTGGAAATGGTACTAGAGTATCCTTTTATTCTAAGAGAACGGGGCTCAGGGACACGTCAAGTGATGGAGGATCAGTTAAATAGTAAGGGATATCCGGCAGAGAATCTTCACACTGTGATGGAGTTGGGAAGTACAGGTGCAGTGAAATCAGCAGTGGAAGCAGGACTAGGCATAACCATGTTATCCCCATCATCAGTAAAGCATGAGACGGCACTAGGTTTAGTGAAAATAGTTAATATACGGGATGTGGAGTTTAAGCGTCAGTTTTACGCCATTCATTTGAAGTCTACGGTACTACCTATTTCAGCGGTAACCTTTCTCACATTTTTACAAAAAAATACAATATAGTATGGATAGATATAGTCGAGGAGGGACGAGAATATGCCAGAAGAACAAGGTCGCTGTGATCTACATACACATACACAAGCGTCAGATGGGATGCACCCGCCTGCTGATAATGTTCGATTAGCCAAAGCAAAGGGGCTCTCTGCGATTGCTATTACGGATCATGATACAGTAGCAGGTGTTGCGGAAGCATTAGAAGCGGGTAGGAAATATGGGGTGTCTGTCATTCCTGGTGTTGAAATAAGCACTCGTGCAGAAGGAAAAGACATTCATGTGTTAGGTTACTATGTTGATTATCTAAATGAAACGTTCCTTAAGAGATTAGCTGAACTCCGTGAAACTCGTCAACTTCGTAATGGCAAAATCATTAAACGCCTACAGGATCTAGGTGTCTCTATAACCTTGGATGAGGTTGTACTTGGTTTAGGGCGTGAACTGAAACCTGATGAAAGCGTGGGTAGGCCTCATATTGCGGATGTTCTGGTTCAGAAAGGCTATGCGGTAGACATGCGTGATGCATTTGATCGCTATCTAGCGGAGGGAGCAGCCGCTTTTGTGTCTGAGCCACGAATTTCACCTGAGGATGCTTGTGCATGGATTCGAGAAGCTGGGGGTTCACCCGTTATTGCTCATCCTGGATTGTATAAGAATGACGATTTAGTAAGAGAGATAATTAAGAAGGCGAAACCGCTAGGGATTGAAGTGTACCATTCCGATCATGGGACCGAAGAGGAAGTACGGTATCTTGCGCTAGCAGAGGATTTCGGTCTGGTTGTAACGGCGGGTTCAGATTATCATGGGGCTAGACAAGGCGTAGTGTTTCATGGAGACATAGGTAGTGTAAGCATATCTGTAAACGTACTTCCACAGTTACAACGACGCAAGTTGTAACTGTGGAAGATAGGGTTGGATTAGAATAAAAGAAGCTCTAAGGAGACGAAGTTCAGGCTTATCGTCCCTTAGAGCTTCTTTTTTAATTTTTGATGACGCTAGGAAGACGTTTAATTAGCTCTTCATCTGGGGTGATGAATAATGTTTTCTGGTGATCATAGATGACGAATCCAGGCTTGGATCCACTTGGCTTACGTACATGACGGATGAGCGTTGAATCGACAGGAACACTGCTTGATTCTTTGGCTTGGCTGAAATAAGCAGCGAGTTGAGCAGCTTCTTCAAGTGTAGCTTCTCCAAACTCAGTGCTTCGGATGACGACATGGGAGCCAGGAATATCTTTCGTATGAAGCCATGTATCATTCGGTCCAGCTAGCTTATTTGTTACGTACTCATTTTGTAAGTTGTTTTTGCCAACGTAAATATCGATGCCCTCGGAAGAAGTGAATACATGTAAGGTTGGCTTGTCGGATTTCTTCTTCTTTTTATTCGTTTTTTTGCTACGATCCCGTAAGTACCCTTGTTGAATTAATTCTTCACGAATTTCTTCAATATCGTTCATCGCGGCAAAAGATAACTGCTGCAGCAGCTCATCCATGTAACGGATTTCCTCACGCGTCTTATCCAGTTGTTCTCCAATAACGACAAGGCTGTTTTTGTATTTGGTATATTTTTTGAAGTAGCGCTGTGCGTTATCTGATGGACCCAGTAATGGATCTAGTGGAACCGTAATCAGAGCTTGCTCTTCATCATAAAAATTAGATACCTCGACAGATTTGTCACCTCTTTTAATCATATGAAGCGAGGCGAAGATCAGCTCTCCCCAAATACGATATTGATCGGCATCTCCTGCATCCGTTAAGTCCTCATTGAGATGATCTAATTTCTTAGTATTCTTAGAACGTTCATTATGGAGGAATCGCAACAGATCACTAACCTTCTGCTTGACCGTGTCTCGCTCTGCTTTTTCTCCGTAGTAATCCTCCATGCAGTCACTAATAGAATCATAGGTTTTGAACTCATCTCCCAATAGTGCTAGAGGAATAGCGGAGAACACCATTTTTCCCTTGGCGTTGGCGCCCATAACGGGCTTATATTCGTGGTTCTTCACGAGTTCCATTACACGAGAGAATGCGTGCCACAACTTAAGAGGGGCATTATATTGTTCGGCAACCTCTTCTTTATCTGCACGAAAGACAATATCTTGGGCAATTAAAGGACTTAATCCGCTAAAAGAATCCACGATCCAGGAGATAGGCTCTTGTTCGCTCTCTGTGTAAGCTGTTATGAATGACTCTTTGTTGCTCTCTAACGGATTTAGTTTGTTCTGCTCAGGAGGTGATGTATAAGCTACACCTGGCATTACGATCCGGTAACTACTGATGGCTGGGGTCACATGGTGAATACCGTCTAGAATGGTACCTGTCACGGAATCCATCAGAATGATGTTACTATGACGGCCCATGAGTTCAATGATGATTTTCTTCAAAGATACATCACCGAGCTCGTCCCGTTGGCGAATCGTTATGTGAATAATCCGTTCCATTCCGATTTGCTCAATTTCTTCGATCGTACCACTCTCGCAGTGCTTACGCATAAGCATGCAGAACATGGGAGCTACCTGTGGGTTAAGAAAACTTCTCTCGGTTAACTGAACACGAGGATAAGTTGGATTGACGGAGAGAAGTAGCTTAGCATTTCCTTCTCTCGACCGTATGTTGAATAGAATGTCGTGATTGTTAGGTTGATATATTTTGTTAATGCGGGCGCCTTTGTATGGCTGTAGTTGTTGCACAATAGCTCTTGTTACAATGCCGTCTAATGCCATGTTATATATCTCCCATCGATTATTGAATACGTATCTATGTGCATGTTATGAAATCCGAAATCCCGTTATTTAGAGAGTTTCGTGGATAGGCTGTGTATCCTCATACTCTCTATGATGCCATAGTTCGGACAAAAACTTAAGAGGCACCTCTGTGATATTTTAACACCTGTCCGAATATGAATACGATATACAAGGTGGAAAAGCTGTTACGTCGCTAAAAACTGCGAAAGAGACTGGGAGGGAACGGGAAGCATGGAATTAAAAAAATGGCATCAGATGCATGCGGAAGAATTGCAGGATATGTTAGGTGTTCAACCGCAACAGGGCCTTACGGAAGAAGATGTGGAACGAGTCAGGAAGAAGCATGGATGGAATGAATTAACCGAGGCTAAACGGATCTCCCCCATTATCCTTTTCTTGAATCAATTTAAAGATTTCATGGTCTTGGTATTAATGGGGGCAACTCTTATATCGGGATTACTAGGTGAGTATTTGGATGCCATCACGATTATTGCCATTATTCTCTTGAATGGCATTCTAGGATTTGTCCAAGAGTTTCGAGCAGAGCGTTCCTTGCTCGCGCTTAAGCAATTGTCAGCTCCTAGTGCAAAAGTGATTCGCTCTGGAAAGTTAGATGTATTATCCACGGTGCTACTTGTTCCTGGAGATATCATTGTGGTTGAGAGTGGGGACCGTATTCCGGCAGATGTCCGCTGGATTGAAGCGAATAGTTGTAGTGTTGAGGAGTCTGCACTGACAGGTGAGTCGTTGCCGGTATCCAAACATAGCCAAGCTATTCATGCAGACGAAGTAGCGTTAGGAGATCAGAAGAACATAGGCTTTATGGGTACGATGATGACCAGAGGAACAGCTAAAGGAATTGTCATTCGAACGGGTATGGAGACAGAGATGGGCAAGATTGCTGACCTTATACAGAATACAGAATCACAGGAGACACCTTTACAGCATCGACTTGAACAACTAGGTAAAATATTAATTATTGTATCTTTAGCGTTAACTGTTCTAGTTGTTGTTGCAGGTATTATGAATGGACAGCCTGCTGTAGGAATGTTACTTGCGGGTGTTAGCTTGGCAGTGGCTGCGATTCCAGAAGGTCTACCCGCAATCGTAACTGTGGCCTTGGCGCTGGGTGTGCAGAGAATGATTAAGCGTAAGGCTATTGTTCGTAAGTTGCCTTCTGTGGAGACTCTAGGTTGCGCATCTGTTATTTGCTCAGATAAGACAGGAACATTAACACAGAATAAAATGACAGTTACCCATGTTTGGGTGGGCGGTCGAAACCTTGAAGTTACCGGAGATGGATATGCGCCTCTAGGACAAATTCTAGAGAATAAAAGTCCAGTTGAGCTTAAGAATGACCAAGGACTGCGTCGATTATTGCAGATTGGGGCACTTTGTAACAATGCGGAAATTGTTGAGACCCTTCCAGATGAACTGCAGGGTAAAAGGAAAGGGAAAGAGGATGGAGAAGCGGGTTCTAGTTGGGATTTAAAAGGAGATCCTACAGAAGGAGCGCTTGTGGCCCTTTCTTCCAAAATGAGTATGTCCCCATCCTCGCTCAGCAGTCTATATCAACGTGAACAAGAATTTCCTTTCGATTCAGAACGCAAGTTAATGTCTGTTATTACAGGACATCAAGGTGGAAGACTCCTATGTACCAAGGGGGCACCCGATGTATTGCTTCGCAAGTGTTCCTATATATTGTGGGAGGGAAAAGTTGTCCCTTGCACAGCCACATTGCGGCAGAAGGTACTAGATGCTAATGAAGAGATGGCCTCTAAGGCGCTTCGCGTTCTTGGTATGGCCTATCGTGATTTACGTCCTCAAGAAAGAGTGGGAAGTGAAGGTGAGGCGGAGTCACAACTTATCTTTGTGGGACTCACTGGGATGATTGATCCACCGCGTAGGGAGGTTCGTGATGCTATTGCAACATGCCGTCGTGCAGGTATCAAGACCGTCATGATTACCGGGGATCATGGCACAACAGCAGAAGCGATTGCGCATCAGCTTGGCATTCTACCTCGCGGGGGACTTGCCATGACAGGGCAGGAGTTATCCGGATTAAGTGATGATCAATTGGATGCTCAAGTCGATCAGACCTTTGTGTATGCCAGGGTATCTCCTGAACATAAGTTACGGATTGTGAAATCGTTACAGCGCAAAGGGCATGTAGTGGCTATGACAGGAGATGGTGTGAATGATGCACCCGCCATCAAGGCATCTGATATTGGGATTGCTATGGGTATTACGGGCACAGACGTAACCAAGGAGGCATCGTCCCTTATCCTTAGTGATGATAACTTCTCTACGATCGTATCTGCGATTGAAGAAGGGCGAAATATTTACGAGAATATCCGTAAATTTATTCGGTACCTATTGGCATCGAATGTAGGGGAGATCTTGACGATGTTATTCGCAATGATGTTGGCTCTTCCCTTACCGTTGTTGCCCATACAGATTCTTTGGGTCAATCTCGTGACGGATGGCTTACCAGCTATGGCCCTAGGTGTGGACCAGCCAGAGAAGGATTTAATGGAACATAAGCCTCGTGGAGCGAAGGAAAATATATTTGCAAGGCGTCTAGGCTGGAAAATTATTAGCCGCGGATTTCTAATTGGTTTGTGTACATTGGGAGCCTTTTGGCTGACATTACGTGTTGCTCCAGATCAACCAGGTCAGCTGATCAAAGCACAGTCGGTCGCCTTTGCTACATTGGTGATAGCTCAATTGATCCATGTATTTGACTGCCGCAGCTCACGCTCAATATTTCATCGTAATCCGTTCCAGAATAAGTATTTAGTCGTAGCGGTCTTATCATCCTTAATTCTGATGTTAGCGGTGTTCTATATCGAACCCCTTCAACCGATTTTTAAGACCGTACCCCTTGGATTGCGTGAATGGGCACTTACGATTGTAGCCGCCGGTATTCCTACCTTCCTCATGGGGATCGGTAGTGTGTGGGGAGGCAAACGTCACAAGCATCGTGGAAATGGTAGAATCGTGGTGAAAAGTACAAAGATTTCGGCATAAAATCAATACAATTGTCCCATTCTTTCCGTTATGCTAACTAAAGTTAAGTGCAGCAATCGTGAAGGAGTGGGATGATGGAATTTACAAAAATGCATGGATTAGGTAATGATTTTGTAGTTATATTTGGAGAACAAGCATTGCCACATAACGTCGCAGAGCTGGCTGAGAAATACTGTAATCGATTTTTTGGTATCGGTGCAGACGGTTTAGTCTATATATTGCCTTCGGATATTGCTGATTACAAGATGAGAATTATCAATTCAGATGGATCGGAAGCAGAACAATGTGGTAACGCGATTCGTTGTGTATCTAAGTACCTTTACGATCATGGATACGTTCAGAAGGAACATATTACAATTGAAACGTTAGGAGCAGGTGCACAGGCTGTACATCTTCAATTGAAGGATGGACAGGTAGACAAAGTAACGGTTGATATGGGCGAACCTGTGTTGGAAGGGATCAAAATCCCAACCGCCGTAGATGCCAAAACGGTGGTGAACTATCCAGTCGAGGTAGATGGACGCGAATTCCGATTCACAGCAGTCTCTATGGGGAATCCGCATTGTGTCATTTATGTCGATGATGCGGTCTCTTTTGACCTGGGGACCTGGGGACCTAAGCTCGAAGTACATCCTCTATTTCCCAAAAAGGTGAATGTAGAGTTTGCTACGGTACATGATCGCGGCAAAGTTGATATGCGTGTGTGGGAACGTGGTGCGGGCCCCACGTTAGCTTGTGGAACAGGTGCGTGTGCCACACTTGTATCCTCTGTGTTGAATGGATCTACAGATCGTTCTGCGTGGATCAGCCTCAAGGGAGGGGATCTATTCATTGAATGGAATGAAGAAGATAACCACGTCTATATGACGGGACCGGCAGCAGTGGTCTACAAAGGGACACTAGAGGGGTAGTTTTTGCACATATAGATCAGGAAGAAGGGGATGCGTTTGTTCCCATCAAGTCCTTTGAAGAAATGATGTACACTTATTAGGTAGCTAGCATATTTAGAGGGGGTTGTCCCATAAGTCATGAAAATGGCTAGGGACACCCCATTTTTTTTGAAGGAGGAATTTAGGTGCTTTGAGAGATGCTCTGCTAATGGAACGTTCCTCCAATCGTTGTAGTCTACAAATTTTGGATTGAAATCGTACAGCAGTTGAAATTGGAAGACGAAGGGACCGCTAGAGGCTAGCCCCGATTTATAAAGCTACTTTTTCATATGAAGCTTATCTTTGGTAGGGATATATGTTACATTTATATGAAACTAGCGTGAGGGTGGAGGGGCAATAATGAAACCGGATTTGCGGCAAGCTTTGGAGAACAACGTGCTAATCGGTGATGGTGCGATGGGCACTTATTTATACAATTTAGGATTTCCTGTAGGTATTTCTTATGAGGAGTTAAATCTGACATCCCCAGAGGTTATCGCAGATGTGCACCGTCGTTATGTAGCAGCTGGAGCACAAGTGCTGGAGACCAATACCTTCTCAGCTAACTATGATAAATTGTCCAAATACGGTCTGGAATCTAAAGTAGAGGAAATTAACCGTGCTGGCGTTCGTATTGCAAGGAGTGCCGTGGGGGATAATGGATATATCGTAGGTGCTATAGGCTCTATACGTGGGGGCAAGCGGACCAATATTTCAGCATCTGAACTTAAGTATTATTTTGAACAGCATATCCATGCCATCCTGTTAGAAGGTGTAGATGGATTATTGCTTGAAACCTTCTATGATGTGGAAGAGCTTGTATTGGCTTTATCGATTGTAAGGAAGATGAGTGATTTGCCTACTATTTGCCAGTTCGCTGTAGAAGATGTAGCCCGTACTTTGGATGGATATGCGATGCCAGAGGCTTTCCGGATCGTACAGCAGGCGGGCGCTGATGTCATTGGCTTTAATTGTCGCACAGGACCCAATGGTATTATGCGGGCTGTGGAAAGTATTGGAGATCAACTCGCTGTACCTGTATCCGTGTTCCCTAATGCGGGTATACCGGATTATGTGGATGGAGAATACCGTTATGCAGCATCACCAGAGTATTTTGGTCAAATGGCTGTTCGTTTTGCAGACTTAGGAGCAAGAATCATTGGGGGTTGCTGTGGAACTACGCCAGAACATATTGCTCATATCGCAGAGGCTTTAACCGACTACATTCCTGCCCCGATTGATCGGACGAGCACATTAGAGACTTATGTACCTCCGATTATCATAAATGAACAACCTGGTGTTAGTGGTGATCAAGGAACGGTAGGAACCGAACCTAATATTGTCGATATTGTGAAGACTCGTCATGCGGTCATTGTTGAGCTTGATCCGCCTCGCGATCTTGATATTAATAAATTTATGCGAGGCGCTGAAGCTTTGAAAAAAGTGGGTGTAGATGCATTGACGTTGGCCGATAACTCACTTGCGGTTACACGTATGAGTAATATGGCACTGGGACATCTCATTTATGATCGAATGGGCCTTAGACCACTCATTCATATCGCTTGTAGAGACCGCAATTTAATTGGTACACAATCTCACCTGATGGGCTTTGATGCGCTTGGTATTGATCATGTGCTTGCTGTAACAGGAGATCCTGCTCGATTTGGAGACTTGCCAGGATCGAGTTCAGTATATGATCTTACTTCTTTTGAAATCATTCGTATGATTAAGCAGCTCAACGATGGTATTGCTTTTTCGGGGAAACCCTTGAAGCAGAAGGCTAAATTTGTAGTAGGAGCAGCGTTTAATCCGAATGTGAAATATTTAGACAAAGCTGTACAGCGTCTGGAGAAGAAAATTTCTGCTGGTGCAGATTATATTATGACTCAACCCGTATACGATCCGAAGCTAATTGCATCGATGAAGGAAGCTACATCTCATCTGAGTATCCCGATCTTTCTTGGTATTATGCCACTTGCAAGTGGTAGAAATGCAGAATACCTCCATAATGAAGTACCGGGTATCCAGTTATCGGATGAAGTCCGTAGAAGAATGGCTGGACTTGAAGGAGAAGAGGGACGAGCCATGGGAATAACCATTGCTAAAGAATTGATCGATGAGGCAATGAATCATTTTAACGGAATCTATATCATGACTCCATTTATGTTTTATGAGATGAGTGTGGAACTCACGGAGCATGTGTGGCAGAGATCAGGCCGTGAATTGTCCCCCTTGTTTCGTTCATAGTTATCAATTACAATAGTGTAATGGATGTGGTGCCGAGTGTTATATAGTATGACCGGATACGGTCAATCCGCCTTGAATTTTAGGGGATACAAAGTTGAATTCGAGATCAAATCTGTGAACCATAGATACTGTGAAGTTGTGTTCAGAATGCCTCGTGAATGGACGTGCTTTGAGGATGTCATGAAGAGAACAGTACAACGGATTGTGAAGCGCGGGCGTATTGATATTTCTATTAATAAAGAGGCAGAAGAAGGAGACGTGTTATTCGGAGCACTTAATCATTCCGCTGTTAAGGCATATATGCAAGCTGCTAGTGATCTTAATGACCAATATGGCTTAGAAGGATCACTGACAGTGCGGGATATGCTATCTTTACCTAATATTCTAATCCCTCCTGATCAACTACCTGCGAATGCTGAGGATGATATGGAGGGATGGGGAGCCTTTCTCCAAGAAGGACTTGAACAAGCGCTTGAAAGATTAGTATTCATGCGAAGCACGGAAGGTAGTCATTTGTTACAAGATGTTGAGCAACGATTACAATATCTGCAATCCCTTCATAGCGAGATGGTAAGCTTTGCGCCTACCGTAGTCGAGGATTATAGATTGAAACTGAAACAGAGATTATCTGAATTACAGGATCATTCTTTCGTCTTAGATGAACATAAATTTGGAATGGAAATTGCAGTATTTGCAGATCGTTCCAACATTGATGAGGAATTAATTCGATTACAAAGTCATTTCAAACAATGTATGAGCCTACTTCGGTCAGATGAACCCATTGGACGGAAATTGGATTTTCTTATTCAAGAGATGAATAGGGAAGTTAACACAATAGGTTCTAAGGCTAATCATCTGACATTGATCACTCGTGTTGTTGAGATGAAAGCAGAACTCGAGAAAATTCGAGAGCAAGCAGCGAATATTGAATAAGGATCATGCATTTGCGAGTATAGACGGTCAAATGTATAGGGGGAAAAACTGAATATGGCAATCAAACTCATTAATATTGGCTTCGGGAATATCGTATCAGCTAACCGTATCGTTTCAATCGTAAGCCCAGAATCTGCTCCTATTAAGCGGATTATTCAGGAAGCGAGAGATCGACATATGTTGATCGATGCAACTTACGGACGCCGGACGAGAGCTGTCATCATTACCGACAGTGATCATGTCATATTATCAGCGGTACAACCGGAGACGGTTGCTCATCGTCTATCTAGCAAAGATGATGATAATGACGAATAAGATGGAGAGTAATATGTCTAGAGGATTATTAATTGTATTATCCGGCCCCTCAGGTGTCGGTAAAGGAACTGTATGTAACGCTTTACGTGGTAAAATGGACAATATAGTCTACTCTGTATCCGCGACGACTCGTCATCCTAGACTGGGTGAAGAGAATGGAGTTAATTATTTTTTTAAAAGTCGTGAGCAATTTAATGATATGATAGAACAAGATCAGCTACTTGAATATGCTGAATATGTCGGTAACTATTATGGTACACCACGGGATTTCGTGGAGCAGACGCTTGATAACGGTCAGGATATTATTCTGGAAATTGAAGTGCAAGGTGCATTGAAAGTGAAAGAGAAATTCCCTAAAGGAATATTTATCTTTCTGCTTCCACCTTCACTCGATGAACTTAAGGATCGTATTACTGGGCGTGGAACAGAGTCTCAAGATACAATAGATCATCGTTTGTCAGTTGCAGTGGATGAGATCAATTTAATGGAGCATTATGATTATGCTGTTGTAAATGATCAAATTGATCATGCCTGCAAGCGAATAGAATCTATAGTTATCGCCGAACATTGTAAAGTAAAGCAGAAGTAATCTCTTAAAGTGCGTGTTCAATAGATGAATTTTTGAACATCCCTTAAAGAATATTTCTTGAAATCTAGAAAAAAAGAAGAGGTGTCTTATCGTGTTGTATCCTTCCATTGATGAAATGATGAAAAAAGTTGACAGTAAGTATTCATTGGTTATCGCATCTTCCCGTCGTGCAAGACAATTGCGTGAAGGCGGAAAGACAAATGTGAAGAACCCGAAATCGCATAAGAACGTAGGTATCGCATTGGAAGAAATATACGCCGATATGATTGTTGTTGAACCAGGAACTGAAGAAGAGAACAACAAGTAGTAGTAACGAGAGCTTAGATTATCCATAATTCAAGGCATTACTGCTGCTCACCAGCAATAGTGCCTGTTTGTTCAACAACCGTAAGGTTGTTGTTTTTTTTCTTTATCCCAGATGAAAGCGGGGAGTATGCATGTTAAACGGTAAAAAAATAGTGTTAGGCGTAACGGGTGGAATTGCTGCTTATAAGGCGGCCGTCTTGTGTAGTAAGCTTACTCAAAAGGGTGCAGATGTTCATGTTATTATGACTTCTTCGGCTAAACAATTTATTACGGAGCTGACATTGCAGTCACTATCCAAGAATCCGGTATATAGCGATACTTTTGATGAACGTGATCCATCGGTTGTATCTCATATTGACTTGGCTGATATGGCGGATCTTGTCCTTGTGGCACCTGCAACCGCTAATATGATTGGCAAAATGGCGCATGGCTTAGCTGATGATATGTTATCTACTACGTTGCTAGCAACGATGGCTCCTGTTATGGTAGCACCGGCTATGAATGTGCATATGTATCAGCATCCAGCTGTATTAGATAATATGAATACCCTAGTGTCACGTGGCGTGATGATGATCGAACCCGGTGAGGGTTTACTGGCTTGTGGATATGTTGGCAAAGGACGGATGGAAGAACCAGAGACCATCATACAGGTGATCGAGCAATTCTTCGCCGAGCAGAAGCAAGCGGAACCCAAGCTTTTGGAAGGTAAAAAGATCGTGGTTACAGCAGGAGGAACCATTGAACGGTTAGATCCTGTTCGTTACATTACGAATGACTCTTCAGGCAAAATGGGCTTTGCTATAGCTCAAGCTGCTCACGACATGGGTGCGGATGTTCATCTTGTAATAGGGCACACAGACATGGCTCCACCTAAAGGAATTAAAGTGGTGTCTATTCAGTCTGCACAAGAAATGTACGATGCTGTGCTTGACCTGTGGGAAGATAGCGATGTGGTCATTAAGGCAGCAGCTGTGGCGGATTATCGTGCGGAGCATGTGGCTAGCAGTAAAATTAAGAAGTCCGGGAACAGAATGACGCTTGAGTTGGTCAAAACGGTGGATATTCTAGAACAACTTGGTAAATTAAAAAAATCACAGTTTTTGATCGGCTTTGCAGCGGAAACCAACGATGTAGAAACGTTTGCGAAGGAAAAGCTCGTACGTAAAAATTGCGATTTGATCGTTGCTAATGATGTATCCACTGCAGGTGCCGGTTTTCGTTCGGATACGAATATCGTACAGATTTATGACGCTGACGGTCTCGTAGAACAATTGCCCATGCTCTCTAAACAGGAAGTTGCCCGCCGATTGCTTAAGATCACTGCAGAACGTATACAAGGAGTCTATTCTTGATGGAAATGGCCAAGGTGATTGTCGATGTTCCTTCACGGGAAACCGATCGTCCATTTGACTATCTTATTCCGGAGTCCATGCGGGCGTGGATCGAAGTCGGAAGCAGAGTAGGTGTACCCTTTGGGCATCGTACCGTTCAAGGATTTGTGGTATCGCTGCATCCTAAGCCACAAGTGGAAACGTTTAAGATGAAACCGATCCAGGAAATATTGGATATTATTCCGCCCCTGTCACCAGACCTTGTGGAGCTGGCTGGATGGATGAGTAGTAGCTATGCATGCCGTGAAATAACCGCCATCCAGGCTATGGTACCCACAGCACTGAAAGGGAAAGCAGAACGGTATATTTCCATTGCAGATATAGAAGAACGTGCACAAGATGAGGATTCGTTATTTCCGGATATTGTGGAGACAGTAACGGAGGAATCACAGATTATTGCGTTCATTAGACACAAAGGTGAAGTCACGCTACAACAATTGAGTAGAGCTTATCCAGATCATGCTGGTATGCTCAAATCTTTACTTCGTAGAGGTATTCTGCAGGAAAACCAGACGATTAAGGACAAGCTACATAAGAAAACGCTCAAAGCTGTACATTTAGCTGTAAGTGTAGAAGAAGCTCGTCAAATCATTGAACAATATCCAGCTAAGGCGATGCGCCAGCGTGAAGTATTTCAATTCATCGTCGAATCTAGTGAGCTGCTTCCATTACCGTTGAAAGATATCATGTCCACTTTACAAGTCACTTCAAGTACGGTTAAGAGTATTGCAGACAAAGGATATATTACAATTGAGGATCAAGAGGTATTTCGTGATCCATACAAGGGACGATATTTCAAACCGACGACCCCGCTAACGTTAACGGATGAGCAAGGACGTGCTTATGATCAGATCGTGGATACGTTAGATCAGCGACGGCATGGTGTATTTCTACTTCATGGTGTAACGGGAAGTGGAAAGACTGAAATTTACTTGCAAACGATCCAACGTTGTTTGGAGCAAAAGCGACAGGCGATCGTGCTGGTACCGGAAATTTCGTTGACTCCCCAAATGGTGGAACGCTTTAAAGGTCGATTTGGCGATCTTGTTGCTGTGATGCACAGTCGATTGTCAGCAGGAGAGCGTTATGATGAATGGCGCAAAATACGTGAAGGCAAAGCTTCTGTTGTCGTAGGTGCCCGTTCGGCCGTCTTCGCGCCATTTATGAATCTGGGTCTTATTATTATGGATGAAGAGCATGAGACATCGTATAAACAGGAAGAGAGTCCCAAGTACCATGCTAGAGATGTCGCTGTTAAGCGAGCTCAGCAACATGGTGCAGTAGTCATACTAGGCTCTGCAACGCCATCGCTAGAGACGTACCATGCTACTAGATCTCAGTCCAACCCTAACTTTTCACCGACATTACTCGAGATGCCCACACGTGCATTAGGTAATAAGCTACCTGGAGTTCAAATTGTAGACATGCGTGAAGAATTACGTGAAGGTAACCGGTCGATGTTCAGTAGGGCATTACATGAGGCAATTAACATTCGTTTAGAGAAGCAGGAGCAGATGGTGCTGTTGCTTAATCGCCGCGGGTATTCTACTTTTGTGATGTGTCGTAGCTGTGGTTATGTTGCGGGTTGTTCTGAATGTGATATTTCTCTGACCTTCCATCAGAAATCCAACAATTTACGTTGTCACTATTGCGGTTATTCAGAACCTGCTCCAGAGGTATGCCCAGAATGTGGGAGCGAGCATATTCGATATTTCGGTACAGGTACACAACGTGTGGAGGAAGAACTAGCGAAACTATTTCCTGGTATACGAGTCATTAGAATGGACGTGGATACGACGACAGAGAAGGGTTCTCATGAGAAGTTGTTGAATCAGTTCCACAATAAAAAAGCGGATGTACTGCTTGGGACTCAAATGGTGGCTAAAGGGCTTGATTTTCCGGATGTGACGTTGGTTGGTGTGATTACGGCTGATTCTGCACTGAATTTACCAGATTTCCGTGCCGCAGAGAAAACCTTTCAGCTGCTTACCCAAGTAGCGGGACGCGCAGGTCGCCATCATTTACCAGGTGAGGTCATGATTCAGTCATATACACCAGATCATTATTCGATTATTCATGCGAGTGGGCATGATTACACCTCCTTTGTCAAAGAGGAGCTACAACATCGCCGCGGTCTACATTACCCTCCTTATTGCAGATTAATTCTAGTAACTTTGTCTCATGAGCAGTTACCCTTGTTAGTTCGAATGGCTGAGAACATGGCTTCCACCTTACAAGGAAAGGCGAGACAGCGGGGGTGGTATGGGAGTCTGGACAGATTGTCGGCAGACGCTCTTGAGGTGCTAGGACCGGTCGCTTCACCAATTCCCAGGATAAAAAATAGATACAGATTCCAATGTATGATAAAATGGCGTGGGAACATCGATGCCATCGGGCTTGTGCTGGAGGCCACGGGACATGTTCAAGATTCCGTGCACGACTCTAAATTTCAAATTAGCATAGACATAGACCCACAAATGTTAATGTAACAAACATATAATGAAGATCATCATGGTATGATTTATAAAAGTGAAAAAAAGATAATTTTTAAGGGACGGTGTTAGATCAAATGGCTATTCGTATTATCGTATTAGAACCGGATGAAGTGTTACATCAGACAGCCAAAGAAGTAAAGAAGATTACACCTAATGTTCAGAAGCTTCTGAACGATATGGCGGACACGATGTATGATGCAGAAGGTGTGGGTCTTGCAGCACCGCAGGTGGGTATTCTGAAACGTCTAATTGTGGTCGATGCAGGAGATGAGCATGGACTGATCAAGCTTATTAATCCTGAAGTTGTGTCTCAAGAAGGAGAACAATTTGGTCCAGAGGGTTGTTTAAGCATCCCTGGGATTAACGGTGACGTAAGACGTGCTGAGACGGTAACGGTTAAGGGTCTTGATCCTGAAGGTACAGAAGTAACCATTACAGGAACAGGATTACTTGCACGCGCATTTTTACACGAGATTGATCATTTGAATGGTGTGCTTTTTACGGACATTGCCGAAAAAGTATATGAGTATATACCGGAACGGCTTGGAAAGGAATGACGGCTTCATGAATATTGTATTTATGGGAACACCGGCTTTTGCCGTTCCTAGCCTACGTATGCTAATTAAAGAAGGCTATAACGTTGTCGCTGTTGTAACTCAGCCTGATCGCCCACAGGGACGTAAAAAGGTACTGACTCCGACACCAGTGAAGGAAGTAGCGCTTGAATACGGATTGCCTGTATTACAGCCGCTACGTATGCGTAGTCCTGAGGCGGTAGAGCAGTTGGCCATGTATCAGCCTGATCTGATTGTTACTGCTGCTTATGGACAGATTCTTCCAAAGGCAGTCTTGGATATGCCACGATTTGGATGTGTTAATATCCATGGCTCGTTATTGCCAAAGTATAGAGGCGGAGCGCCTATTCAGCGCTCCATCATTAATGGAGAGACGGTCACAGGGATCACATTAATGTATATGGCAGAAGGGTTAGATACAGGGGACATGATTTCTCAAGTAGAGGTCCCTATTGAGAATAATGACACTTCAGGTTCGGTGTTCGAGAAGCTTAGCGAAGTGGGTGCCTCACTACTTCAGAAGGAATTGCCTCCGTTACTAGAAGGTAAAGTGACGGCTATTCCTCAGAATGATGAAGAATCGACATATGCACCGAATCTTAAGCGTGAAGATGAGAAGATGGATTGGAATCGTAGTGCACGTGAACTATATAACCAAATCCGCGGCTTAGTACCTTTCTCTGGCGCTTTTACGATCTGGGAGGGTGAAGTGTTTAAAGTGTGGGAAGCACTTGAACCTACTGAACCTACGTCTGAATGTACTTCAGTTCCTGGAACGGTGTTAAAGCTGAGTTCAGAAGGTATAGAAGTTGCAACAGCAGATGGATCACTAACGTTGACAAAGGTACAGCCTAGTGGCAAAAAAGTGCTGGAAGTCGACTCATTCGTTCGTGGAACCAGTATGGCTAAAGGCACGGTGCTGACATGAGTAATAACGGTAACAAAACATCTAAGGGGCATAAGCCTACAGCTAGAGAGCTAGCCGTAGATGTGCTAACAAGTGTGGAACAAGAGGGTGCTTATAGCAATTTACAGTTAAACGTAGGCCTTCAAAGAGCTTCTCTGATTAGAGAGGATGCTGCACTCGCAACTGAATTGGTGTATGGTACGATATCCCGCCTAAATACACTGGATTATTTCTTGAATCGTTATGTTAGTAAAGGAATGGAGAAGTTACAGCCGTGGGTACGAAGTGTACTACGAATGAGCTTATATCAACTTCTTTATCTAGATCGAATTCCTCCGCATGCTGTTGTGAATGAAGCGGTTAATATCGCTAAGAAGCGGGGCCATCAAGGAATTTCAGGTATGGTCAATGGTGTACTACGCAATATATTGCGTAGTAAGGAAGAGTTAGTTATACCTGAGAATCTTTCACCAGTTAACAGAATTAGTCTTCAGCATTCTCACCCAAAATGGCTTGTGGAACGCTGGATAGAATTATATGGGGAAACGGTTGCTGAACAGATTTGTGCATCGAACAATGAACCTCCCTCTGTTAGTGTGCGTGTTAATACAACAATGATTAGTCGTGAGAAGATGATTAATGCCATGCTAGAGAATGGCATAGAGGCTGTTCCTTCTCCCCTGACTTCTGAGGGGATTCTCGTGAGGAGTGGAGGGAATATGGCTCTAACCGAGTGGTACCGTGATGGATGGCTGTCTGTTCAGGATGAGAGTTCCATGCTTGTTGGTACTGCGGTTGGACCTGTCTCCGGAATGAAGGTGCTGGATTGTTGTGCTGCGCCTGGGGGGAAGTCAGCTCATATCGCTGAAATAATGAAAGATGAGGGGCTAGTGGTTGCGAATGATCTATACCCTCACAAACAGAATCTGATTCGCGAACAAGCGGAACGGCTGGGGTTAGAATCCATTGAAACAGTTGTAGGAGATGCCTTGGAACTGAAGGATAGATATTCAGAAGCTTCCTTTGATCGGATTTTACTGGATGCACCTTGTTCAGGTCTTGGAGTTATACGTCGTAAACCGGACTTGAAGTGGGCTAAGACGCCTGAAGATATTCAAGGCATTGCAGCGCTTCAGTATGAATTGCTAGAAACAGTGGCTCCACTACTCCAAGTTGGGGGCATACTGGTATACAGTACTTGCACGATTGAACCTGAAGAGAATGAGAAGTTAGTGGCTCGTTTCTTGGACAACCACCCACAATTTGGAATCCCCGTAGAGGAACCCTCTTCTTGGGATGATCTACGCCAAGTGGCATTACCACGTGGAAGCGGAATACAAATTTTACCATATCATTTCAGCAGTGATGGATTTTTTATCGCTCGAATTCAGAGGTTCTCCTAAAGATCGTTGGCTTTTGCTTCATGTAACCCGCTAGCGCCGAGCTTTAGCGGGTTTTCTCTTTTACCGTCACTTTACTTTGTGTTAAAATAGTAAGAATGAGAAATAATAGTTGTAATAATATGAACAAGAAGAGCAGGTGAGAAGATAATGAAACCTTTTATATATGATTACAGTTACCAAGATCTTCAAGATTGGGCGAAGGAGAATGGTGAACCCGCTTTTCGGGGAGGCCAAATCTTCGACTGGCTGTATGTGAAACGCATTAACAACTTCCAAGAGATGACCAATCTCTCCAAAGAGCTACAACAGAAGCTAGAGGATCAGTTCCAGTTCGTGACCCTTAGTGAAATCACTAAATTTGTGTCCAAGGATGGAACTGTGAAATTCCTATTCGGATTGCATGATGATCATGCAATCGAAACCGTTATTATGAAGCATAATTATGGTAACAGTGTTTGCGTCACGACCCAAGTAGGGTGCCGGATTGGGTGTACGTTCTGTGCATCTACACTGGGTGGCTTGAAGCGGGATTTAACCGCGGGTGAGATCGTAGCACAGGTCGTTCAGGCGCAAAAGATACTTGATGAGAAAAATGAACGTGTGAGTAGCATTGTTATCATGGGCACAGGTGAGCCTTTTGAAAACTATGAAGCTACTATGAAGTTTCTACGGATTATGATTCATGAGAATGGCTTGAATATTGGGCAACGCCATATTACAGTATCAACAAGTGGGATTGTTCCTAATATTTATAAATTTGCAGATGAGAATACACAAATCAATCTTGCCATCTCGATTCATGCTCCAAATGATGCATTACGCTCGAAGTTGATGCCTGTTAACCGTCGTTTTCCTTTTGATGATGTCATGGAGTCGCTTCGTTATTATCTAGCTAAGACAGGTCGTCGTGTTTCCTTCGAATATGCACTTATCGGAGGCGTCAACGATCAACCGGAGCATGCAGAGGAATTGGCCTCTGTCTTGAAGAATATGTTATGTCATGTTAATCTGATTCCAGTTAACCATGTGCCTGAACGTAAATATGTTCGTACATCACGCAACGATATTTTCCAGTTTCAAAAGATTCTTGCAGATAACGGAGTGAATGTGACAATTCGCCGTGAACAGGGCCACGATATAGCGGCCGCCTGTGGACAACTACGGGCCAAGCATATGGAGTTGAGGTGATTATAATTGATCAAAAAAGTGTGTGTCAGCCATATTGGATGCGTGCGTTCAGTTAATGAAGATTCAGTATGGATCAGTGATAAAGAGGCCATGTACGTGCTTGGAATTGTTGCTGATGGAATGGGTGGTCATCAGGCTGGGGATCGGGCAAGTCTACTTGCGGTGGAGAGCATCTCGACAGATCTAGCTGTTCTTGAAGAAGGGATGTCGGGGGAAGCTCTACGTGCCGCTCTGGGAGATGCCATCTTACATGCGAATGACATCATTCATCGTGAGGCAGCTAACAATGAGCAGTATCACAATATGGGCACGACGGTTGTAGCGTTGCTAATGGATGGATCTTCTGGATGGATTGGTCATATTGGGGATAGTAGAGCATATAAAGTGACTAAGGGCGAAGCTGTTCAAGTTACGGAAGATCACACACTAGTCAATGAATTGTATAAAAACGGACAAATAAGTAGTGAACAATTACAAAGTCACCCACGTCGAAATGTGATTACAAGAGCTCTTGGGACGGATGCTGAAGTTGCTGTGGACTTCAATCCTATTACACTTTCTCCGGGAGAAGTTCTAGTTCTCTGCAGTGACGGTCTAACCAATATGGTGAACAGTCAGCTTCTAGGGCAAATAGCCGGAATGCAAGATGTCTCGCTGGAAGAAAGAGCAGATCGATTGCTACAACTGGCACTACTTGCCGGAGGCGATGACAATATCACGCTCGCCCTGTTTGAACTTCAAGACGAAGCTTTAGGGGAAAGTACAAAGGAGTGGGATTCATGATCGGACATGAATTGGGCGGTCGTTATGAAATTATAGAGCGCATAGGTGGGGGCGGAATGGCTCTCGTCTATAAAGCTCATGATATTTTGTTGGGCCGAAACGTTGCTATTAAGGTGCTGCGTCAACAGTTTGTGCACGATGAAGAGTTTATTCGGCGTTTTAGACGCGAGGCTCAATCAGCAGCCTCTTTATCTCATCCCAATGTAGTTAGTATTTATGATGTTGGGCAAGAAGATGAGATTCATTATATTGTGATGGAATATGTAGAAGGTTACAATCTGAATGAAATTATTAAGGAGCGAGCACCCTTGCAGGTGGAAGAATCTGTGAGAATTGCTGCGCAAATTTGTGATGCACTGGATCATGCACATCAGAACCAAATTATTCATCGAGATATAAAGCCTCATAACATTCTTATTGGTCGAAATGGTCGAGTGAAAGTTACTGATTTCGGTATAGCAAGGGCAGTGACATCCACAACAATTACACAGACGGGTTCTCTCATAGGATCTGTGCACTATTTTTCTCCTGAGCATGCTAAGGGTGTTGCGACTGGTGAGAAGTCAGACCTATACTCTCTCGGTATTGTTATGTATCAGATGTTGACGGCTACACTTCCTTTTCTGGGAGAAAGTCCGATCAGCGTGGCTCTGAAACATTTACAAGAGGAGTTTGATGATCCAAGAGATGTGAACCCACTTATTCCACAAAGTGTAGAGAATATTATATTGAAATCAATGCGCAAAAATCCTCAAGAACGTTATCAGTCTGCAAAAGAGATGATAGTGGATATAGAGACCAGTTTGCTTCCTGAAAGACGAAATGAACCTAAGCTGCAGTTTGCCGATTTTGATATAGATCAGACGCGAGCATTACCTGCAATTAAAGTACAACAACAGGGCACATCACTTAGAAGAAATAAGGATCTATTCAAAGAAGATGATGAGGATGATAAGCCTATGACAAGCAATAAAGGCAAGAAGAAGTGGGCCAAGCCTGCACTTTGGATATCATTAACGCTCTTTATACTTATTGCTATGGTAGGTGTTATCTTGTATGTGAATAATATGTTTGCTGTAGCAGAAGTTACAGTTCCAAGTGTTATAAACAAGCAGGAAGATGTTGCTGTTGCTGAACTTAAGAAGCTAGGCATTGAAGTTGACAATATCACGCGTGCGTACAAACCAGAATTTGCTGAGGGAATAGTGTATGAGCAGACTAAGAAGGAAGGTACGACGGTCAAGGAAGGATCGAGTATCGGTCTTTCGGTCAGCACAGCGAAGCCGTTCATCAACATGCCGAGCGTGAAAGGTTCAACCTTTGAAGAAGCATCTAGGATACTCATTGCTAAGATGATAAAAGAAGATAATATTACCAAAAAAGAAGAATTCAGTGATGAACCTAGCGGGACGGTTATTGGTCAAAGTCCAGGTGCGAATACCGATTTTGATGGGGACATTACGGAAATTATTTTAACTGTAAGTAAAGGTCAAGAAAGTATTCCTATGCCTAACTTAGTCGGTATGACCCAACAAGCAGCACAAAGTGAGCTTGAGGCTAAAGGGTTGAAACTTTTGGCGATTAAGGAAGATCCTAGTTATCAGGTTGAAAAAGGAAAGGTAACGCAACAGTGGCCATACGATCCGAAGGAAAAGGTGTCTCCTGGTGAAGAGATCACACTGTTTGTTAGCACAGGTTATCCAGTAGAAGCGTTAGATTATACGTTTAAACTACCGGTTGCACCTAAAGTGGAAGGTGAGAAGACGAAGGTTCGTATCACATACACTGATGCTCGTAGTGAAGAGGCTAAAGATTATGGGACGCAGTCTATTCAGACTACCCAAGTCTTCCCAGTTAAGTTAGTGTTGGCACCGAATAAGGATGCTGTTGTGTCCGTGTTTCTGGATGGACAACTTACCGATAAATACACGATTTATTATAATGATGTTAAGAATGGTACTGTTCCTGAAGTCGTAATTCAGCAACCGGAGCCTGTATTACCCATCATTGAGGATGAGCCTGTGATGCCTCCAGAGGAGCCTGATACCGATACTGAAGGTAATCCCGAGAATAATACGGGAGACGTAGAAGACGATCCAACAGCTATGACTTCTCCCGGCAAGTCAAATAACAAAGATAAGAACATAGATAAGGGCAATAAAGGGAAAGACGGTAATACGAATGGCAACCAATTAACTTCATCTAAACGATAATACCCTTTCAAAGATAGAAAGACCTACAGATCGATGGAAAGTGAGGCCAATCATGTATGCCAGATGGTGTGATCGTAAAAGCGCTCAGCGGATATTATTACGTCAAGCCAATATTGAACGGCAGGGCGGTAACGACGATAGGACAGAAAGCGATACAATGTAGAGCCCGAGGTGTGTTTAGGAATAGAGACATTACGCCTTTAGTGGGAGATCATGTCGTGTATTCACTAACAGAGAATGGCGAGGGGACTGTCACTGAGGTTAAACCTCGCCATTCCGAGTTAATTCGTCCTCAGGTGGCTAATGTACAATTTGCTGTTTTGTTATTCTCTCTTCGTGAGCCAGATCTAAATTTGGGATTATTAGATAAGTTTCTTGTTCATATTGAGCATGCTGGATTGGATACTCTGATCTGCTTAACCAAGCAAGATTTAGTGGACAACGAATTGTTGGATAAGGATGATCCGATTACGTATGTACAGGAACTTTACGAGCGTATTGGCTATGAAGTGATCGTCACAAGTTCACGTTCTGGAGCAGGTCAAGAGAGATTGAAGGAGCGTCTAGCCGGTAATATCTGTGTATTCTCAGGGCAATCTGGGGTTGGTAAATCATCTCTTATTAATGCAATGATGCCTGGATTAAACTTAGAAACTAACGAAATAAGCATGAAGTTAGGTCGAGGGAAACATACGACTCGCCATGTTGAATTGATTGAATTAGAGAACGGTGCCTTTGTAGCAGATACACCTGGATTCAGTCAGCTTGACTTCTTAGAAGTGGAAACAGATGAGTTGTCTGCTTGCTTCAGAGAATTTGCTCCGCTTGCGGCTAATTGTAAGTTTCGAGGTTGTAGCCATCTACATGAGCCAGGTTGTAAAGTTATTGAGGCTAGAGACAACGGTGATATTTCATTGGGTCGTTATAAGAACTACGAGCATTTCTATGCAGAGATCAAAGACAAGAAGCGGAGGTATTAATCCTAATGATTAAAATTGCACCCTCTATATTATCAGCTGATTTCGCCAAGCTTGGGCAAGAAGTTGCCGAAGTTGAGGCTGCTGGGGCAGATTGGATTCATGTCGATGTGATGGATGGACACTTTGTTCCTAATATCACACTAGGCCCACCTATTGTGAGCGCAATCCAGCATTACACAAGCCTGCCTTTAGATGTACATCTCATGATTGAACAACCGGAACGTTATGTAACTGACTTTATTAAGGCAGGTGCAAAGGTCATTACGGTCCATGCTGAAGCAACTAATCATCTCCATCGTTTGGTGCATATGATCAAAGAGCAGGGTGCACTAGCAGGCGTAGCCATTAATCCAGGTACACCTGCTTCAGTGATCCAAGAAGTGTTAGGTGATATTGATATGGTACTGGTTATGACAGTTAATCCTGGTTTTGGAGGACAAGCCTTCATACCTCATACACTTCATAAAATTCGGCAGTTACGTCAGTGGATGAACGAAGCTTCTTATCTTGATGTTCATATTCAGGTAGATGGTGGAATTACAGCTGAGACAGCTCCGAAGGTCGTGGAAGCAGGTGCAGATGTGCTAGTGGCGGGGAGTGCTGTATTTGGGCAGCAGGATCGAGCTCATGCGATTTCACAAATTCGCCAAAGCATAGGGAGAAAGTAAGCTATGACACTCAAAGAGTCGCTCTGGCTTACATTAGCAAGTCTAGGTACAGGTTCGTTGCTTGGTATTTTTTCACTACTAAAGTCCCCATTTAATGTGATCGCTTCATTGCTTGCGATGATGATTGCTATTTATTATTTTCGTAATTTCGAACGTAAGGGTCTTAGAATCGGATATGTTGTAGTGGCTATTCTTTATTACATTGTATTTCTATTTATGGTGTCAGTGTATAAATATAATCAGCTTGACCTTACTTTGATGTGAGGCATAGGGTATGATGTTCCCGCATAAACATGGTTACATGAGCAGATTTCTCATGTAGCCTTTTTTGTTTATATATCAGAAAGTGAAGGTACAGACAATGCTTTTTGATATTTCATTGGTAAACGTAAGATGTAGGCATGGGAATGATGGGGAGGGTGAGGTATGAAATTTTACACATTCAAGTTACCAAGGTTTTTGGGAGGATTCGTTAAAGCCATTCTTAACACATTTCACAAAAGCTAATTGTAGTAGTGAATTTGTACACCAAGGAAATCTGACACAGGTGCTAAGGGTACCGTTAACAAAATTTGTAAACCTTTTTATCGCATCAAAAAAGCACCTGCGGAAAACAAGGTGCTTTTTGTTTATATGCTGTTGTAGATATTAGGCGCGAGTGACTTTACCAGACTTAAGTGCACGAGTACTGACGTAGACACGTTTTAGTTTACCATCCACCAAAATACGAACTTTTTGCACATTAACGCCCCAGGTACGTCGGTTACGGTTGTTGGCGTGAGAAACATTATTACCGCTGCCTGGTTTTTTACCTGTCACATGACATTTGCGAGACATAGATTACACCTCCTTGTTACATTACACCTGCATTAAAACAATACTTATATATAATATCACAGCAAAAATTGCTACGTCAACCATTAGCAAAAACATTTATTTCTTATGGCTCTTATAGTACAATATTGTATAACCCGTATCTTGCATACTCGGGTAACGATTTTTTGCAGTAATGATGCGCAGTTCAGACATTACTTCTAGCCCGAGGGGTGAAACTTTTAGCATTAACAAATGGTATGATTTATTATATGATAAGTAATTAGAATAAAGTTAGTCGGTAGAGATAGGTTCGTAAAGTCTCTACATTGAAAAATGGTTGTTGAAATATACAGATGCGAGTTATGACGTATTAAAGCTAGGAAGGGGATTTCTCACTTGAGTAAGCGTTCTTTGAATGGAACAGATTTCACAGGTATGGTTCTGCTTGGAGCCGAACAATTGCAACAGCATGCCGAGCATGTCAATTCCCTGAATGTATTTCCAGTGCCGGATGGCGATACGGGAACCAATATGAATTTGACGATGACTGCGGGAGTTACAGAATTAAAGAAAAATAATACGGCTTCTATTGGATATTGTGCAGGTGTATTGTCTAAGGGACTTCTTATGGGGGCACGAGGTAATTCGGGTGTTATTCTCTCCCAATTGTTCCGTGGGTTTGGACGTTATGCCACAACCTATGAGGAATTGAATACTCAGCAATTTGCCGCGGCACTACAGATTGGTGTAGATACGGCGTACAAAGCGGTTGTTAAGCCTGTTGAGGGGACAATTCTTACCGTTGCCAAGGATGCTGCTAAACATGCCGTTTATATGTCCCGTCGGACAAGCAATATTACAGAACTAATGGAACAAGTACTTTTGAAAGCTAAAGAATCATTATCTCAGACACCAGAATTACTTCCGATCCTTAAGCAAGTAGGGGTAGTAGATTCAGGGGGTCAAGGACTAGTCTATATTTATGAAGGATTCTTACAATATCTGAAGGGTAATGTTAACACACACCCATCGGCTAATGCCTCTTCGGGCACGTTGACTCCACTGAAAGATTATACCGGTACACCGCTCCAACCACTGGTTGCTGTTAAGGTTCCTATGACGGCGCAATCTCAGCTTGATACGGCAGATATTGAGTTCTTATATGATATGGAATTCTTCATAAATCGTCAGTTAAGTCATACGCAAACTCCATTTCATGAGGGGCAATTTCGGGAAGCGTTATCAACCAATGGCGATTCTATTATTGTCATTGCTGATGATGAAATTATCAAAGTACATGTTCACTCCAAGTGTCCTGGTGAAGTGCTGAATTTGGCTCTGCAATACGGTGAAATTACACAAATTCATATTCTGAATATGCGTGAGCAACATCGTGACTTACTGTCGGCTGGGATGGATAGTGCACCTATGTCTGAAATTTTTGCTGAGATTCCAATGCAGCAGGCGACGGTTGTCGTAACGCCAGTGGAACCTCCTGCTGAGGAGATGGCCGTGTATGGCTTTATCGCGGTGTCTTCGGGTAAAGGAATCACAGAAATATTCACGAGCTTAGGCGTGGACGTGGTACTGTTTGGTGGACAAACCATGAATCCAAGTACAGAGGATTTCGTAAATGCGATTGCTTCCATTTCTGCGCAGCATATTTACATTTTACCGAACAACTCTAACATTGTACTTGCTGCGGAACAGGCACGAGAATTGCTAGAAGGAGAGCGGAGTGTCACTGTTATTCCAAGCAAGAGCATCCCGCAAGGGATGGCTGCTGCCTTTGCATTCTTGGAGGAAGAGAGTTTGGATAATAACACAGATAATATGTTAGAGGCGATTACTCAAGTCACTTCGGGACAGGTAACTCATGCTATTCGAGACACTTGCATTGATGAACTGGAAATTAAAGCCGGACAGTATATTGGAATTCAGAATTCCAAGATTGTGTCAGCTACGGAGGGTATACTTTCTACTTGTCAGGATTTATTATCCAAGATGTTAGTTAATGGGGATGAGGTTGTTACCGTCTTATCGGGTGAAGAAGCGGATTCGGAAATGACAGATGCGCTCGACACATGGTTGCAGGAGAACTATCCCAAAGCAGAAATAGAAGTTCATGAAGGCGGACAGCCCATTTATTACTATATATTCTCAGTTGAATCCTAATCGATCCATTGTGAAGAGGGGGATTTTCTTGGCTAATACCATTATAGTTACGGACAGCACGGCTGATATTCCCGCAGAGTTACTACAGAAACATCATGTTTATGTGGTTCCTCTGCGATTATTGTTTGGGCAAGAGACATTTCTGGACGGTGTAGATATATCAGCGAAGGAATTCTATGATCGATTAGCTCAGGTTAAGGAGCTACCGACAACATCACAGCCGTCTCCTGCTGATTATGTACGGATTTACGAGCAAATTAGGGAAGAACATCCAGGCTCACCGATTCTCTCCATTCATATTTCTTCTGCGCTTAGTGGAACTTATCAATCGGCTCTGATTGCTAAGTCTATGATGGAGGAGGAAGCTGATATTACGATTGTTGATTCATTGTCAGCTTCCTATGGCTTCGGTCTATTAGTCATTCATGCGGCTCGGCTTGCGAGTGAGGGATGGGCTGTAGAGCAGATTATGGAAGCTGTGGAACAGTTGCGGAAGCAACGGAAACTTTATTTTCTAGTGGATACACTTGAAAATTTGCAAAAGGGAGGGCGAATCGGCAAAGCGGCTGCTTTATTCGGTACCCTACTCAATATTAAGCCAATTCTCTCTATTGATGAAGAGGGCATTATCTATCCTGTCGAGAAGGTTAGAGGTCGTAAGAAGGCTATAGCTCGAATGATTGAATTATTTCAACAAGACTTGGGTAATATCAACACCATAAATGTGGCGGTAGGACATACGGCAGATCCGGCTTCGGCAGAATCCTTTTTAGAGGAGCTATCTAGTCATTTTAAGCTAGAAGAAGTCGTTCTAACGAACGTTGGCGCTGTAGTAGGTAGCCACGTTGGAGCTGGAGTCATTGCCGTATTTATATGGCCGGCTTGAATCGAGGTATAAATCATGAGAACTAATCTCAGTCTAGATCAAATTTCGGTGAAACAGGTACGTGGCGTGAGTGCCCTCAAAGAGGGGGAGCTTCACGCCTTTGGCATCTTTACGGTTAAGGATTTAATAGAGTATTATCCGTATCGCTATGAGGATTATCGTCTTCGTTCCTTAAGTGAGGTTAAGAGTGGGGATAAGGTGACTATTCAAGCCAAAATCGTGGGAATCCCGGTGCTACAACGTTATGGGGGAAAGTCGCGATTAACGTGTAAAATGATGGCCGAAGAGTGGATGTTTACGGGGACATGGTTTAATCGCCATTTCCTACGAGATCAATTAACACCAGGTCGAGAAATTATAGTGAACGGGAAATGGGACCAACGGCGGATGCAATTGACCGTATCGGACTCAGAGTTTCCTGATCAAGGAGTAAGACGAGGGGGGTCATTACAACCTGTATATTCTGTGGGGGCTAAGATTACGCAAGCGTGGATGCGCAAAACGATAGGACAGGCCCTGCAGCAGTATGGGGATATGATTCCAGAAATATTACCTTATACCCTGTTAGAAAAGTATCATCTGTTACCGAGGAAGCAAGCCATTATAACCATCCATCAGCCAGAAGACACCAAGGAAGGTCAACAAGGGCGTGAGCGGATGGTGTATGAGGAGTTATTTCTTTTTCAATTAAAAATGCAAGCCTTTCGAGCGTTAACGCGGGGCAGGATGGATGGGGTCGTTCACACGGTGGAGAATGCTGTGGTTCGTGAATTTGTCCGTAGTCTTCCGTTTGAATTGACGGATGCGCAGAAGCGAGTCGAATTAGAGATATTGAAGGATATGCGAGCTCCTTATTGTATGAATCGTTTACTTCAAGGTGATGTGGGGTCGGGTAAAACGATCATTGCAGCTATAGCTCTCTATGCTAGTGTACGATCAGGATTCCAAGGTGCCTTGATGGTGCCTACAGAAATACTGTCCGAGCAGCATTTACGATCATTAGTCCGCCTATTCGAGCCTTTTGGTATTTCTGTTGGTATGCTAACAGGTAGTGTGACAGGACGTAAGCGAAAGGATCTATTGGCTGCATTGCAAATGGGAATGATCGACGTTGTGGTGGGTACGCATGCGTTGATTCAGGATGAGGTATTCTTTCGCAATTTAGGAATGGTCGTCACGGATGAGCAACATCGCTTCGGTGTGAATCAGCGGAGTGTGCTACGTCGTAAAGGGTACAACCCGGACGTGTTGACGATGACAGCGACACCGATTCCACGTACACTGGCGATTACTGCTTTTGGCGATATAGATGTCTCCACCATAAATGAACGCCCTAAAGGGCGTATTCCAATTGCTACGTACTGGGTGAAACATGGCATGATGGAGCGTGTGTTGGGATTCATTTCTCGGGAAGTGGACCAAGGTCGCCAGACCTATCTGATCTGCCCTCTTATTGAGGAGTCGGAGAAGCTGGATGTGCAGAATGTTATTGATCTGCATATTCAAATGCAGCAAGCCTTTCCCGCTTATCGGGTGGGGCTGTTGCATGGCCGAATGACTCCGGTGGAGAAGGAAGCAATCATGCAAGCCTTCAACAATAATGAGATTCATCTACTTGTCTCCACCACAGTGGTGGAAGTCGGGGTCGATGTACCGAATGCTACACTCATGGTTATCATGGATGCGGATCGTTTCGGACTCTCTCAATTGCATCAATTGCGTGGACGTGTCGGTCGTGGAGCACATGCGTCCTATTGTGTGCTAATTGCGGATCCGAAGACCGAGATCGGTCAAGAACGCATGCGGGTGATGACAGAGACGGATGATGGGTTCGAGGTGTCGAGACGCGATCTAGAGCTCAGAGGGCCTGGAGATTTTTTTGGTACGAAGCAGAGTGGGTTGCCTGAATTCCGTTTAGCGGATATGCTTAGTGATTTTGCCGTGCTGGAACAAGCGCGAGATGATGTTGCATTGTTAGTTAGTGATGAGTCCTTTTGGACATCTCCTACGTATGCCCCACTTCGCCATTATTTACAGCAGGAACAGATTTTTGAAGGAAACCTGATTGATTAGGTAATTGGACAGGACTCTCGTCATATACTACATAGAATTGTAATTGACGGGAGGTGCCAATCTTGGGTTATCAGCAGTATGGAATCACCCCGCAGTTAGTGGAGCGGATTAAACTCAAAATGAAAAATGCAGCCGCCAAAGAGCGTGTCAAAAAGTTGCTTGATGGCCTCAATAAGCATGATCTACAGGACAGTGCTAAGGTGAAAAGGCTCGTAAAGTCTATTGGGAGCGCGCTACATGAGAAGTTGACGCCTGCGGAAGAAGGGCAAATTGTTAAATTTGTTCTATCTCAGAAGATTGATCCTAATAGCACACTTCATCTGATCAAGCTCTGGGGGATGTTTCGTTAACCATGGAAGTATAATAGAATTCAAATCCTCTGCATGGACATCTCTAGTCACATGGCAGAGGATTTGTTATGTCAACTTGAGGATACAGGAGGCTGAGTCGTTTCTTACAGAGTTGACTTCTGTACTGACAGGGTCAGCTTGCATAGCCTCAGCAGGATAAGGAATGAGTAGTTGTTGTAGAGAGGGTGTTCCCATTTCCTGGCGGTTCAGCCACTTCATCTCATCTTCTGGCTTCAATATAACAGGCATACGATCATGAATAGGGGCCATCAAAGAGTTGGGAGTTGTGGTAATAATCGTGCACGTACTTCGTTTACTACCGTCTGGGGCTATCCAAGTATCGTACAATCCTGCGAAGCTAAAAATGCTGCCGTCTCTCAGAGTGATCCGATAAGGTTGTTTGCTGTTCTCACGCTTCTGCCATTCATAGAAACCATCTGCTGGAATTAGACATCGTTTGCGTGCAAAAGGGAGCTTGTACGCAGGTTTGTCATTCAGTGTCTCACTGCGTGCATTGATCATTCTGCTTCCCATGTTGTCATCCTTAGCCCAAGAGGGCACCAGACCCCATCTCAGCTCTCCTAGTCGGCGGTTATGTCCGTCATGAATGATGGATACCACGAGCTGGGTAGGGGCGATGTTGTATTGCGGACGATGATATGGAATCGCCGATGCTGCATCGATCTCATAGCGTAGCATGAGCTCTTCAATAGTAACGGTTAAGCTATAGCGACCACACATGAAAATTCCTCCTCATGATTTTTTTGGGTATCCACTATAGATTATATTTCTCCTTCACATTCTTATATTTGATTTATTCACCCATAAAAAAGATGGATAAGCAAGCATAGTAAATTTTAATACTATGCAGCAATCTTATCCATCTTTTTTAGCTAATATCATATGATCTTTTATTTTACTTTTTGGCAAAGCTTTTATTCGTAATATATCCCAACAAAGAGCCAATTAAGCTAAAAGCATATGCAACGATCAAACTAATATATGCGAATGATTCGTAAGAAACATTTGGAATATAATATCTAAGCCCATATAAGGGACCTGAAAAAATAATGACTGTAGGAATTGAAAAAACGATCCAGTCTATGCTGTTCATAACAAAAACAAAAACAAAGGCCAAAATCCAATATAGAGTACTAAATTTCAAAAAAATCGTACTGTCTTTGTTCCTATAATTATAGTGAAATCCCCAAAGTAACCATAAAATCAAAAATACAATTGAACTAAATATTTGAAAAGTAGAGGGTATGTTACCTTTCAAGTATCCACTGAAATTAATTATAGTAAAAGGAACCCCGAGACATAAACCTAACAAAAATTTTGTTATCAAGGTTTACTTGTTTGAACTAGTGTAAGGTAATTGCGTTGTGATCTCGGGGTCACCTGGGTCGCTCTGTGTTCGTCTTTATTAGCAAGAGTAGCTTTTGAAACATCCCAATTTGTACTATTGCCGTAAACTTTAAAGTTATTCCATTCATAAACGTATTCTACAACCCCATCACATCTCATTTCCGTAACTTCATCCGGTGAAACATAACTCCCCACTTCAAAATCTGTATAGTTCACTTGAAACATGAGATTATAAGAAATCTGTTCTGTTTGTAATGTTCTTGCTGTCGCAACAAATGTATCTCTATTTGTACTACTCACTGTTCCATTCGGTCGGTATACTCCCTTAAATGTATTATTTGCTAAAAAGCCAGTGTAAGTATCAAAATTGACATAGCCATTACCTGAATGGTGAATGATAGGATTAGTGTAGGAGTTAGTATCAGGCTTATTCATAAAACCTGCGTGATCAGTTGAGTTGAAAAACACACCATCTCTATAAATTGCATAACCTTGGTTACCTGTGGCTGCGTTTACATTCTCTGCTCCAATATTTAAAGCCGAAATCATGAAAGAAATTACGAAAAGAAAGGTCATACCTAATTTTGTCTTTTTCATTTATTTCTCACCCCCAGCATTATCCAACCACTTATAATTTGCTTTTTCTCCATTTTCTTTAATGTTAACAAGCACTTGTTCCCCTCGTTTTCTTAAATCATTATTTTGAATTGTTGGTACAATTTTGTTTAAGGAATCATATAAATCAGTCAGTGGATTTATTTCCATTGCCTTTATTACTAATGTAATTTGATTTTCAGTAGGATTACTATTTAAAATATCGTTTAATACAAAAAAGTTCTGACCGACTGCATATACAATTAGTTCTTGATCAATATTGTCTTGTGAGAGGATAGTTAATATTGCATTCTCACTCCTTAAATCGGACGTAGCAAAGAATGCTGAGTCTTTAAGTGTGGAACTGTACTTATCAGAGTTCATAATATCTAGACTCAGATTAACCAAGTCACTCTCGTTTGAATTATTAGAGAGGGTAACTTCATTGTTACTATTTTTAATATAGTAAGATGTCGCCTTTAATGCCGAAGATATCTTATCTTCAGAGTGAATTTTGTAATTACTTAGTATCTCTTCAGAAATATGGAATGCCATTTCCTTGTCTAATTTTCTTAGTTTCTTCATAGCCTGAAATGCTAGTTGGTCTTCATCTTCTAGCACTATTGCTTGTAATAAAGGAACATCTTCTTTTTGAAAATCAGATGTAGAAATAATTTTTGCCTTTACATTTCTATCAAAAGATTTATCTTTTAATATTTTCTTTAGTTCGTTTTTATTATTGTCATCGTTATTATTCTTGACATGGTAAAGTTCAATCATAGTATTCCGCGTTATAGTCGTATTTTTTGAGTCTTTAATTGAAGATAGAATCTCTTCATTTGAGATTACATCTTTCCGATCAAGTAATTCTGCAGCAAAAGGAATTAGTACGTTAATATCAGAGGATGGTTCAATTTTTTTTGAAAGATCGTTAACCTCATTTAGTAGTTCGTCGTTGCTGATTTTTTTTAGCTCACTTTGAATTTTGCTGTCGCTTTGTGTAGCATATTTTTGTAGTATATCAGAATCTGCAATGACAACTCCGGTAGATAATGTTAATACCAGTGCTGCACTTAAAGTAAATGATTTTAAGTATTTAGACATCATTTTTCTCCTCTAATCGTTTTGTATTAACTCCAATTTAAGTGAAACTAAATGTTCTACGTTATTTGTTATACTGAAATTATTTTACCTCCTTACTGGAATAATAACCCAAAATAGTCATGTTGAAACAAATTACATTAATTCCAAAAAATATGATTAATGAACGTAGTTACAGCTAGACATCTGCATAAAACTACTATTTTTGTGAATATGTCTGGGCCTCCTAGAACATCAGTAGGGTAGCAATCTCGCATAAATCAAAGAAAAATGAAAATCGGTCCTGTCACAGACTATGCGAACAGTGGCCGGTTTGTGGCTTAAGATTCGGAAGTGATGATACAAATAATACCTCTTGATTAAAGAAGGGGGATTGGGTGTATAATACGAATATAAAATAACGAACGTACGTTCCTATTGAGAGGTGGTCCGCATGTTGAAGAAGCAGAGAATAGTGATGTTAATTGACATGCAAAGTTTTTATGCAAGCGTGGAAAAGGCCAAGGTACCTTCTTATGAAGATAAACCCTTGGTGGTGGCAGGAGACCCATCCAGAAGGTCAGGTATAATCTTAGCAGCTTGTCCCTTAGCTAAAAAGAAAGGGGTGACTACTGCAGAACCCCTGTGGCAAGCTCTACAGAAATGCCCTGAGTTGATTATTGTAAAGCCACATATGCAAGAGTATATAGAAGTATCGACGCTAATCATGAAGATTATGGAGTCGTTTACGGACTTAGTGGAGTCTTACTCCATTGATGAAATGTTCTCAGACCATACTTCCTCGATGCACTTATTTGCTGATAATCCAATTGATCTAGCAAGGCAAATTCAGAATAAAATCTACAGCGAGACAGGAATTTTTGCCAGAGCCGGAATTGGAGAAAATAAAGTAATCGCTAAGCTCTGCTGTGACATGATTGCGAAGAAGATGCCAGAGGGTATATTTCATTTACAGAAAAGTGAGCTACATAAATACATCTGGGATAAACCCGTTAGAGACATGTGGGGAATCGGGTCAAAGATGCAGCAACACCTTTGGAAGATGGGGATTAGAAGCATAGGGGATTTAGCGACAACGCCTCTAGATAAACTAAGATCGAAATGGGGAGTTAATGGGGAAGTGATATGGCGTGTTGCCAATGGGATCGACGACTCGCCTGTAACCGTAACAACGCATAATGTTCAAAAAGATATTGGGAACGGGATGACCCTTCCTAGAGATTATACGCAAGCATGGGAAATTGAAGCGGTTATTCTTGATATTTGTACAGAGGTCTCCAGGAGGTCAAGGAAAAAGGGATTGATGGGGAGTGTGGTTTCCATAAGTGTTTCTGGTGCTGACTTTGACCGACCTACAGGATTTCATAGACAAATGAAACTGGAAGATCCTACAAACATAACCCGTGAGGTATACGAAGTCGCAAAGAAACTTTTTCATACGCATTGGGATAGGCAGCCTGTTAGAAGAGTAGCCATTTCGTTATCCGAGCTATCCGGTGCTGATTCTTATCAGTTAACCTTGTTTGACGATAAGGAGCATCAAAGGGCTATTGATAAGGTTATGGATGATATAAAGGACCGATTTGGAGATATTTCCATTCTAAGAGCAAGTTCAATAACTTCGGCAGGGCAGGCAGTGGACAGAGCTGCTAAAATTGGGGGGCATTACAGATGAGCAAAAAACTTCATGGGAATGGATTGTGGGAATCGAGTCGGATGATGTTACCTCAACATAAAGAACGTATTATTGAACATCAGCAACAGTACAACAGACAAAGTCGTCCAATCATCCACGAAGATGAACTGGAGATCATGACCCGAAATATAAGTGATTCACTACATTACAAAGAGGTCATAAAAGTTAGATTATTTAGTGAATATGAGCCTCATGTAATCTGTGGGGTAGTAACAGAAATAAGCCCGTTCACAAAGAAAATTAGGATGGAGATCGAAGAAGGATTGGAATGGATTGATTTTGACGAAATTGTAAGTGTTCAGTTCATGTAGAGAGGAAGCTTGCATAATGGTGAGACAGAGTCAGACAGGGCCAGAACTGCTACTTGTCAAAAAATATCTTGAACTACCCATATTGCTTGATGTTCTAGAGTATGACAAGCAGCGAGTAATAAATAGCAGTATGAGCTTAAGAAAGTGGTTTAGTGAGTATTTAGACAGCGTCCAGAACCAAGTTAGTAAAGATCTGCATATCGTTAAAAATGAATTGATCAGTAAGGATATGAGGATAATCGCCCAATCGAGAACTGCAGATAGGCTTATAGCTCAATATAGATGTAGGGGATACCAACAACAAATTGAAATGTTATGGAGTAAAGTTAAGTATGATTCGGAGGTTATGTTGGTCGAGTACTTAACCGCCTCTACTCTTTAATAAATTGACATAACTGGTATTCTGTTCATAATCTCTTGTTGTATTAATGAGATGAATGATACCCCTGGCGATTGTTTCTGTAAAAAAAGACATGAATGCAAATCTGGGAATATAGAACATTATGGGTGACTTATTCAATATATATCTTCAATTTACTGTATCTAACTCCTTATTTCTCTCGTTCTCTAATATTTATTGATAACACAAGCATAACGTAGTATTTATGTACAAAATCAATGTGTATTCAATATGTATTCGCTTTCACTCGTGTTTTCATTCGAAATACGTAGAATAACCCTCTTATTAGAGTTTTACTTTTGAATTCCATAGAGCGTATGATTCATTTCAATAACTTAACATTTTCATTCCAACGCTGAATTCCCGAATAGGGAAATGGGGGAACCAACCGAGAGCCGCGAATACGGCCTCATGGGGTGAATCCTTATGCTTGCCACACAAGCACTTAGGTAGGGCACTCTCAAGCCCGAATCCGACAGCTAACCTCGTAAGCGTAGTTGAGAGAGAACTGCGACCGTAGCCTCTACAGTGCGTCTATTTACTGTGGAAGAAGCCCATGAGCCGAGTTTCTCTGCTCTTAGGGCTTCTTTGTATTTTATTTTTTGTAGATGAGGAGAATCCTGTCATGTTGCAATTAACCGGGTATTTCCCTTGGTTAGAAGAGAAGGAACGGTCTGAATTAAAAGTAAGTCATATGGAAATATTTCGATTTGATTCCGAACCAATAGAGAATTGTAATCCTTTGGGCAGCGCACTTTGCATATGTGGATTGTTAAAGGTATTCAGTTGCGGCGTGGCTGGGTATGCAGAGTACACCATACCAGACACGAGAACGAATATAGACCTCGTTCAATGGGCCTCTGTATTTATACGTTTAAAAGGTCTTTCTATCGCGGAGAGTATACGCTATGTGCAAGACAAAGATGAAGTATGGGGACCTGAAAGGAAGATATTAGTGGAATGCGCATTGACTGACCTGATTTCGAATCTAAACAATCCTATGCAGCAACTGGAACGGGTCAGTCATTCTCGGGAGCGTTCTTTGTTATTTGATCGTTCCCAAGCGTACTTCGCGTTTTAGTACTCTATTCTCGAATTGGGAAGTGTGGATGTTGCTCCTAAATATATGTTTAATTTAAGTGTTACTTCTGATTTGATATAGGACAGGGGCATGAAGAGGCGGCGATGATATCCTCGACACAGATATAAGGTCTCAACGCTAGAATTCGTACGTGATTCTTGGTAGATACGGATACCTCGAGCCCCCATATGAAGACGAAGGGTGGAGAGGTGACTCATTACTTGTTTTTGAATTCCTGACAACCCTCGAATATATAATGGCTGCATCTTGAGTGAGAGGGTCACCATAGATTGAATGTCACGCTCTAGAACATCTAGCATAATCATGTGTAATAAGTAATTCTTAACTAGTAGGGCATCCTCTTCTGATGGAGCGGGAGGGGTAGCTTTCATGACAGCACTTCCTCGTATGAATTTTGATAATAAGAACACATGTTCTTATTATGTTCATACTAAGGGAGAAGTATTCCCCGTGGCAAGCACCAATTTTTGCAAGAGAATGATAACCATCTGTTATACTAACTAGATAAGGTTGAATAAATCTGGTTAAGTTTAAATAATGGAGGAACATAATATAATGATTTTACATAAGGGAGAAATTTTATTTCATCAAGGTGATGGTGGGGAATATCTATACCATATCAAAAGTGGATTATTTAAGGTGACAAGGTTACATGAGAATGGAAATATGGTGCTGTTCAACATTCTATACGCCGGAGAAACGGTACCCCATCATTCCCTGATTACACCTAAAGAAGCCCACGGTACCGCTATAGCACTTATGCGTAGTGAAGTGGAAGCCATACCTGCTACCGAATGGTATCGTCAACTGCGGGAGGATCACAATAAACCAATGGAAGTCGCACTATTATTACAGGAGAAATTACGTTTCATGCAGCAACGTTTGGATCATCTAACCGTGGGGACTCCGGCGGAGCGTCTGGAGCTACTTAGTGAATGGTTACATGACTACTCTCATGGGGTAGATGTGACGGAACTGCTGACACAAGAGGAAATTGGGCAGTTGATTGGTGTGCGTAGAGAAACGGTGAATCGTTTGTTGCGATTAAAGTAATGAATGCAACAACCAATAAGGGTCTATTCTTCAGGTCGGGATAGACCTTTTTGGAATAGACCCTTTATTATTACATGTTACTCTAAAGTTAATACTATAATTCCTTATTCGTTACTCTATCAAGCTACCCGCTGGACCGAAGAATTCAAAATGGATTCTTTCCTCAGGCACGTTCCATTCCAACAGTATCTTATATATGGCGCTCATAAAAGGGGTAGGTCCGCAGAAGTAGAAGTCGGCGTTCGGGTCTGCTACCTCTTGAAGCCAGGCTAGATCAATGTAACCGGATTTATCATAGACATCCCCTTCCACTGGAGATTCATAACACACATAGGATTTCAGATGATGATGGCATTGAACCAGTTCATTAATTAATCCCTTCATCGCATGTAGTCTTCCATTGATGGCAGCATGAATATACGTTACTTCACGCTCAGGCTGTTCCGTAGCCAATGTCTCTAGCATACTCACCATTGGAGTTAGTCCAACCCCCCCACTGATAAGAACTACTGGGATATCTATACCTTGATCCAGTGTGAAGACTCCAGCTGGGGTACTGACTTCCAATACATTACCCACATCAACGGCTTCGTGTAAGTAAGTAGATACAATGCCTGCTGGCTTATTAACAGCTTCGTCTTCTCGTTTAACGGAGATACGGTAATAAGGCTGTCCAGATGCTGTTGATAGACTATAGTGGCGAATGTGGGTGTATTGTTCACCTTCGGGTTGAACGCGTACAGTGATATACTGTCCCGGTAAATAAGAGGAGATAGCGCCTCCGTCCTGAGGGGAGAGGTAGAAGGAAGTAATGAGTTCACTTTCTTTTACTTTCTGGCTTACAACAAAGTTTCTGAATCCAGACCAACCCCCAGGTGCCTCTGCTACTTCACGATACATCTCACCTTCAATACCGATAAAAGCATCAGCGATTATGCCATAGGCTTGGGCCCATGCATCCATAATTTCTGGTGTCGCTGCATCACCAAGTACCTGTTGGATAGCTGATAATAGCGTTTCACCTACAATAGGGTAATGTTCCGGCAAGACGCCTAATGCCCGGTGCTTCACAGCGATCTGTTTCACTACGGGTAGAATGTTCTCTAGTTGATCAATATTGGCAGCTGCGGCGATCACGGCGTTAGCAAGGGCTGCTTGTTGTTTGCCTTGACGTTGGTTGGCATGATTGAATATATTCAGCAGTTCGGGGTGATTCTCAAATAGCATTCCGTAGAAAGCAGTAGTGATAGACTTCCCATGAACCTGCAATACGGGAACAGTTGATTTAATAATTTCAATAATATGTGGGTCTAACATAACCATTACCTCTTTCTGCAATGAAATATTTGCTACATATTAAAGTATATCGAAGGGGAATAAGCTAAAGTGTGTTTTTCGTCACAGGAAAAGTTGATAAAATGTGAACGAAAATAAAATTGCAATGATATTATTCACTGTGAATCGCAGAAAGTGTGGAAGGTTTGTCCGAAATGCTTCGATCTCATTCGTAGCCACTCAAAAGGGAAAGTTGGAATATAACTAGGGAAATACAGCTTTTATCAGGTTAGCTGTTTAGCAATGCTCTAAATGGTGTTATAATAACGTCAGAATATATCTAATAAGAGAAAGGATCAGGATACCATGTGTCCCCGAAGGAACATTCCCCAAAGGACGATCTGGAAACGTTACGATCTCTCATACACTTAGCGTCTTTCGTAGAGCAATGTCGGATAGTTGATGACACAACAACCTCTGCGAAAGAAGGAAGCTGAAGATGCGAAGGGCCATGTCCTACAAGTTAGCTCCCCGTAGATGGTTGTGCTGTTTATGACCAATATTCTACGATTAGAGGGAAACTTGTATGAGGAAAAAAGAACAATTGATTTCAACGATACTACAAATCGCCGTAATGCTGTTAGGAACATTTTTAATGTCTTTTACTTATTATCACATTAATTTTCAGAATCATTTAACCGAGGGTGGGTTTGTTGGCCTAGCATTATTAGGCAAATACGTGTTAGATCTGCCACCTGCACTAAGCATCATTGTATTAGATTTTTCTGTGCTTTTGATTGCGATATTTATCAAAGGTCGTAAATTTTTAATGAACACGATTATTGCAACGATCTCTTTTTCTATCTTTTATGAAGGATTAGAACGTTACTCTACGTTAGTTATTGATATGCAGAATAATTTATTTCTAGCTGCCTTGTTATCGGGGGTAATGACGGGATTTGCAACGGGACTTGTACTACGTTTTGGAGGAGCTACTGGCGGAGACGATATTCTATCGCTTCTTATTAGTCGCTGGACAGGAATGAAGTTGGGCAATGTCTTTTTCCTACTGGACGCTGTTGTTCTGCTGCTTTCACTATTTTATTTACCTTTAAGGGAAACGTTGTATACGATTCTAGCCGTAAGTGTTGCAAGTAAGGTCATTACGTTAACGGTAACTTATCAAAGAAGGAAGACTCCACGTAAAGTTAGGGTTGCACCACAGGTATCAATACCTTCATTACCTAACAAGACGGTAACTTCCAAACCCATACATGCGATAAATAATGTGAAGCTAACATAAGATAACCGCTCTGTTCTGTTTATAGAACTGAGCGGTTTTTTCTTGTAATTAAGGGTGCAGAAGGTATTAAAAAGCGCTTGTTCTAGTTCCAACTGCTAGGCTGGAGCATATGATGGAATGAAGAAAGTTACAGAAATGGAGAGTGAGATGTATGACAATCGTTCCACCATCCCTGCTTACCCCGACCCCGCAGGTGATTTATCAAGCGGATCCTCACACGATACAGACTCTTAGACACAAGCGGGATCGAGTTCATCAGATGGCTCATCAATATATGAATCATAACATTCGTGTTCAAACCGTCGATGGTCATATCTATCAAGGATTACTCGCCAATTTAGATGGCGCACATTTATATTTAAATGTATCGGGTAATCCACATATGAACCGCCAGTTGTATAATCCTTATAATAATGTGATCTTGCCTTTGGTACTTTATGAACTGTTAGTGATTACGTTACTGTTGTAATGGAGGAATCAAAGAAAGAGGGCTGCCGAAATAGAGGCACCACTCTTTCTTATGAGTATGATCCAAATTCCTCATAGATGGTGGATAGACATGCACTATGGAGGAAGTGGCATTGGGAGTATAATAAATAATGAAATATAGTATATTTACATATTTTAAGGTAGGGGGGGATACGTCATGATTAAATATCCGTTCGTGACAAAGGATGCAACCATTGGGGTGACAGCGCCCTCATCTGGGATGGGGGTTGACCTACATATGATGTTGCAACAAGCTTGTAGCCGTATGGAAGCGAGAGGGTTTACGATTAAATGTGGAGAAACGGTATGGACTCAACATAAGGCGAAATCGGCACCAGCTAAACAACGTGCTCAAGAGTTCAATGACATGATGCAAGACGAGCATATTCATGCCATCATCCCCATTTGGGGTGGTGAACTACTTATCGAGATTCTTGAAGACATTGATTATAAGCATATCGAGAATAAGTGGATCATGGGGTATTCAGATATAAGTCTATTATTGTTAGCAATCACCTTGAAAACGGGGATGGCAACGGCTCATGGGGCGAGCTTTGTAGATTTGAGAGGGGAAATCACGGATGACACAACAGCGATGTGGCAGTCGGTCTTAACAACACCTACAGGAAGATCTATCCTCCAACATTCATCAGCTCAATATCAAAAAGAATGGCCGCCGGGGGATAATCTCTCGCCTTGTATATTTAATTTATCTGAACAAACCTATTGGCGAACGACTACAAATCGCGATGTCGCAATCCAAGGACGGTTATTAGGTGGCTGTATAGATGTGATAAGACACTTAATTGGCACGCCCTATGGTGATGTACACCATTTCAGAAGTCATATGATCCATGGCGAATCTATAGTGTGGTATCTTGAGAATTGTGAATTATCAACAACGGATTTACGGAGATCGCTTGTTCAAATGAAGTTGGCAGGTTGGTTTGAGCATTGCTCGGGTATAATGTTTGGGCGAAGTGATGCCAATCATCCTATCAACGATTATACAGCAGAAGATGTATACCAAGAATTATCTGAGGAGCTTGGTTTTCCTATTATCTATGATATAGATTGTGGTCATAGGCCTCCGCAAATCACCTTGATCAATGGAGCCTATGTCGAAGTTAAGGTAGCTGAAGGTAAGGGGACGGTCATACAATATTTTAATGAATAATGGGGAGATTTAAAAGCTGACGTGCGATATAAATGTTTGGTGGGTGAATGAGCCAACAAAGGAACCCATAAAGACCAATTAATGAAGCCAATAAAAATGACGTATCCCAGAGCTTAAGGGATACGTCATTTGGTTCACTCATGATTTGTATGAATAGGAGAAATTATAAATTGTTATTCTCAAATAGAACGCGATACTCTGCATAACCTTCCTGCGCAAGATCCTCTCTGGGTACAAAGCGGAGAGCGGCAGAATTAATGCAGTAGCGTAAACCTGTAGGTCCGGGACCATCGTTAAATACGTGTCCTAGATGTGAATCGGCGTCTTTACTACGTACTTCTGTGCGAATCATAAAGTGAGTAGCATCCGTTTTTTCCTTAACTACATACTCCTGAAGTGGACGGGTGAAGCTAGGCCAGCCACAGCCAGAGTCATACTTGTCAACAGAACTGAACAAAGGTTCACCTGAGACGATATCGACATAGATTCCTTCACCATGGTGATCCCAGAATTCATTCTGGAATGCTGGCTCGGTCCCATTCTTCTGTGTAACTGCATATTGGATGGGCGTTAAGCGTTGCTTCAAGTCCTCTTTATTTATAGACCAGTGATTCTCAATATAGGCATCCCGTCCAGATCCAGTGCGGTACCGCTTGTAGTGAGCTGGATTTTTCTTGTGATAACCTTGGTGATATTCCTCTGCCTCATAGAATGGTTTAGCTGGAAGAATGGGTGTGACGACGGGTTTGTCGAATCGTTTGCTCTGTTCAAGTGCCTGCTTAGATGTTTCAGCTTGAACGCGTTGCTCATCCGTATGATAGAAAATGGCTGTGGCATAAGAACTGCCTCGGTCATAGAACTGTCCTCCTGCATCGGTAGGATCAATCTGCTGCCAGAATAGCTCTAGCAGTTTCTCATATGGGAACACAACCGGATTGTAAGTAATCTGAATAGCTTCCACATGTCCAGTTGTATGCGTACATACTTCTTCATAAGTTGGATTCTCTGTATGTCCACCGGTATACCCGGAAACGACCTTCAATATGCCAGGTAGTTCCTCGAACGGGCTTACCATGCACCAGAAGCATCCGCCCGCAAAAGTAGCCTTTTCACTTGTGGTTGGTTGTAAATCTGTCATAATATCACTCCGTTTCGTTAACTGTAAATGATTTAAGTCTCTTTCATTATAATTCATATTGTCTATAGAACCAAGAACAGGGATATAGCTGCTTCAAATACTGCGTCGTTTCAAGATCATTTTATAGAGGCTTAATACAATGCCCAGTAGTAATAAATAAATAGCTAAAACAGATAAAGAGGTATAAGGACTAGAGGCAAGGTTTTCACCCAGATAGGCATAGAGCACAATGCCAGGAAGTTTACCGATACCCGATGCAAGGGTATAGCGCCATAAAGAGATAGAGGCTACACCAGCGAAAATATTCACTGCCATCTGGGGCACAATCGGTAGCAGTCGTGCGATCATGATGGCGATGAATGGATGAGTCTCAATCGTTGTAGTGAATGATTGAATCCATGGTTTTTTGGCGAGGTAACGTCGCCCCTGTTCACGGAAGGCATATCTCACGAGACCATAAACAATGACTCCAGCTAGCATAGTACCTAGCCATGAAATGATGGAAGCCCATACGATACCGCTGGTATATCCCAAAGTAGCAATGACCAATTTATATGGAACGATAGGGAAGAGAGCAAATAAAGTAGCCATAGTGATGAGAAGTGTCAGAGAGTCGTTACGGTTCATCCAGTCCCAAATGACCGTTTTATTTATAAAGGCTATTCCCAACAGGAGTACATACAGGAGTAGCAGTAACCATTTTTTCATTCTATAAGCACCTCTATTTTTATTTACTATATAACATTATAATTATATATAATGTTAATCAATAGCTTTGTGAAGACTAGGACTATACTGTCCAATAAAGATGGGAGCAAACGATGAATACTAGGTATCCTAAGCGGGTTGCTTTAATTGGAATTGGAGATATTGCTCATAAAGTTTATTTGCCACTCTTGTCTCACCATAAGCGGGCAGAGATCGTAGGCATTATGAGTCGTTCTGCTGCAACTGTTGAAGAAACAATGAACTCTTATCGTATATTGCAAGGGACAACGGAATTGTCGACGTTGTTGTCTTGGGATTTAGATGCTGTGTTTGTACATAGTCCAACAGAAACCCATTATGAGATTGTGATGGCTTGTTTACGACATGGATTATCGGTATATGTGGATAAGCCACTGTCTTACGATCTAAAGGAAGCCGAGGAGATGGCGAACTTCGCTAAATCGAAGGGATTATTGCTAGCCGTAGGATTTAATCGGCGGTTCGCCCCAATGTATACAGAAGCCAAGACGTGGATGGATGAAGTGGGCGGGTATGAACAGTGTGTTGCATCGAAGCATCGTACAAGGATACAGTCAACGAGCAGTCGTGTAACTGTTTACGATGACTTGATTCATATGCTCGATACCCTGTTATGGCTTGGTGATGATCAAGCGTATCAACTTCTTCAACACCATCTTCTCTGTAATGAGGAGGGGCACATGAGACATGCTTCGGGTGTCCTTGGTTTAGGAAAGGGAAAGACAAGCTCGTATAGTATGGTTCGAACTGCTGGGAGCGACCTCGAGAAACTTGAATTACATGGACACGGGCGTTCAGTAGAAATTGTGAACATGGAGAACGGTCTCTTCTATCAAAAAGAGGACGCACCAACGACACGGTCATTTGGGAGTTGGGACACCATTCTTCATCGTCGTGGTTTCAGCGACATTGTGAATCATTTTCTTGAACATATAGATTCGCCTGATGATTGTACGGTTTCGGCGGATAAAGTACTTGGCAGTCATGTGTTAGCATCTGAACTTGTCTAAGTTATGAGTATATTTATGGCTTGTAGAAAGGAAGAGACGAATGGAAATGGAAGATGAGCAAAAGCTAACCCTAGAAGAGCAAATTAAGCAAAGTTACCGTCAAGATGAAGATATGATGATCCTTGTATTTGCGCAATGGTGTATTAACAATGATTTAGATCCAGAACAATTGTATAGTGAGGCCTATCCTCATCAGGTTCATAATGAGCAGTTGCTAAAGGTGATGGAGCTTACCGTATCCAAAGAGGAAGCGGGAGATATTCCTGATGACACGGTATTAGGTGTTCTCTCCATGTTTGGCAATAATGATCTCGCCTTCGTCGTTACAGAAGCCATCAGTCGAAGAGAAGGTTAAGATGTAGTCATAATGAAATTAAATAAGCGGTCGCTCCTGTATAGAGGAGTGCCGCTTATTTGTTGAAATCCTAAGATATTACTTCAATTGTTCTCGATTAGCTAATCGGAATTGTTTCGGTGACATGCCGTATCTCGAACGGAAAACTCGATGAAAATAAGTGTAGTTCGCAAACCCAGAAGTCTCAGCAACGTTATCCAAGGACATAGGACTGAATATAATCCGTTCCTTAGCCATGTCGAGCTTCACATCCAGTGTATACTGCATGATGCTTGTACCGAATGCTTCTTTAAAAAGATGAACTGCACGTGAGACGCTTATCCCTACATGGGCCGCCACGTCTTCTAGCTTGAACATATAAGAAGCATTCTCCTCAACATAATGTTTGATTTGATATGCTAAGTAAGTCTTATGTGTCGTAGTTGGCTGTTCTTTAAGCAGACGATCTATGTCTAGACATAGAATTTTCAAGTAATAACCTGATATTTCCGGGAGGGGATTCTCCATTCGACGTTGTTCGAGTGCGATTTGCCGGAACAAGTTTAAAAATCCTTCGGTTAGGGGAAACCTCATGCGTGTAGGTCGATTTTGTTGGTTCCACCATTCATCTACCCAGGTACCGCCGAAGAAAATATGATAATCACCACTCTCTACCATTAATTCACCAAGTGAATTGGTTTCTTGATCAATCTTTAGTTCGTAAGGTTCACCTGGAGAGTAGAGCAGCACGTCTCCTGCCTCAATCATGCCTAACTTCCCATCATATCGGGCGCGGCAGCGTCCATCGGTTTGGACACGAACTAAATACGTTTTGACTCCATCCATTTCTGAGGTGTAGAAAGGTTTTTGGTGGAAAGAATATCCAGCAACATACACTTGACACGATTTTTGGGTGGACATTCACCTATCTCCTTCTATAAATAAAAAATAATGACCAGATTGTTCATGTTTAAATCATATTATTCATTTTAATATAAAAGAATTCAGAATACCATGGTACTAGGATTAATAAGTCATCATGGTGTTGTAGGAGTGAGATACAATGAAAAAAATGAAAGTAGGTATTATCGGATGCGGTAATATTAGTGCTATTTATTTGGCGAATTTTAAGAATAGCCCAGTTGTGGAAGTTATTGCATGTGCGGATTTGATATCAGAGCGAGCAAGATCACGCGCTGAAGAGTTCGATATTGGAAACGTGTTCAAGGTAGAAGAAATGCTTGCATATCCTGAGATTGAACTTATTGTTAATTTAACTCTACCGAGTACCCATGCTGCAATTGATATAGCTGCATTGGAAGCAGGTAAGCATGTATATGGTGAGAAACCGTTTGCTACATCTTTAGAAGATGGCCAACGAGTCTTAAATATAGCAGATGAAAGAGGGCTCCGTGTAGGCTCAGCCCCAGATACATTTCTAGGATCAGGAATACAGACGGTTAAAGCTGCGATAGATGCAGGAATGATCGGTAAACCCATTGGGGCTACCTGTTTCCAAATGAGTGGAGGTCCAGAGGATTGGCATCCAGATCCTGAATTTTTCTATGAGCCAGGTGGGGGGCCAATGTTAGACATGGGACCTTACTACATCACTGCATTAGTTGAGTTACTTGGACCGATCTATCGGATCAGCGCTAGTGCAGGTATTCAAATTCCTATCCGAACCATTGGATCAGGTCCCAAAAAAGGTGAGCATATCCCTGTTCGAACAGCAACACATTTCTCGGGTACGATTGATTTTGAGAATGGTGCAATAGCTACGATGATTGCAAGCTTCGATATTAGAGGTGGTTCCAATTTACCTTGGATGGAGATTTATGGAACGGAGGGTACCTTGATGGTTCCTGACCCCAACTTCTTTAATGGTGATGTGAAGTTACGTCGAGCAGGTGCAGAAGAATGGGAGTTACTTTCACCTATATTTGAAAGTGCCCAGAACGAACGGGGACTCGGAGTGAATGAGATGGTGGAGTCCATCCGTGCAGGCCGTGATCACCGCGCAAATGGAAGACTTGGGTATCATGTGTTGGAAGCGATGTATGCATTCCAGAAATCTTCCTTAGAAGGTAAGCACATTAGAATGGAAAGTACCTATGAATATGGCCAACTGCCGCAAAAGGCAACTCAACTGATGTACTAAATTTTCACAATATATAGACTCATGTAATGCACAACCAATTTAATCAGAGGTGAAACAGTTATGTTGAAATTAGGATTGCAATTGTACACAGTACGTGAAGAGATGGAACAAGATTTTGAAGGAACGCTGAAAAAAGTAGCTGAGCTTGGATATCAAGGAGTAGAGTTCCACACTTTCTTTGGACGTAGCAGTGCAGATGTTAAAAGACTACTTGATGAGAATGGTCTTGTTGCGTTAGGAACGCATACACAATATTCGAGTTTGCTGAATGATCTTGATTCGGAGATCACGTATAATAAAGAAATTGGAAACAACAATATAATCGTGCCCTTCTTATCACCAGAGGAACGCAATTGGGCTGAAGTATTTAATAATCTAAAGATTATTGGCGAAAAATGTAAGGAGCAAGGAATGGTACTGTTATATCATAATCATGAATTTGAATTTACGGAGTCATATCAAGATCAGACGGTATTCGATGCCATGTACGCGGAAGTTCCAGCTTCAATACTTCAAGTGGAATTAGACACCTGTTGGGTTCATTTCGCAGGTTATGATCCAGCGGAATACATTCATAAATATGCTGGAAGACTACCTATCGTTCACTGGAAAGATATGAAGAAACTTGAAGATGGTTCTGCTCAGACGGTCGAACTTGGACAAGGTGAAGTGAATCTTGCTGCCATTGCTGAAGCTGCTGACAAAGTTGGCGTAGAGTGGATTGTTGTAGAACAAGACTTATGTCAGAACCCTCCGCTTGAGAGTATCTCATCAAGTATGGAGTGGGTACAAAATTACAAAAATAATGGGGGACCTATACATGTCTAAAAAATTAAGAATTGCAATCATTGGTTGTGGAGGTATTGCCACTGGCAAACACATGCCGAGTCTTTCGAAACAAACGACTGGAGAAATGGTAGCCTTCTGTGATATCGTCCAAGAACGTGCTGAAGAAGCAGCTGCTAAATATGGTGCTGAAGGTGCTAAAGTATACACGGATTATAAGGAATTGCTTAAAGATGAAAGTATTGATGTCATTCATGTATGTACGCCGAATGATTCACATGCCCATATTACAGTAGCTTCATTAGAGTCTGGAAAACATGTTATGTGTGAGAAGCCAATGGCTAAAACTTCAGCGCAAGCTAAAGAAATGTTAGCAGCAGCTAAACGCACAGGCAAAAAATTAACTATTGGATATCAAAACCGTTTCCGCGACGATAGTCAATACCTTAAGGAAATGTGTGAGAATGGCGATTTAGGAGATATTTACTATGGTAAGGCTCTAGCTGTTCGCCGACGTGCTGTACCTACTTGGGGCGTATTCCTTGATGAAGAGAAACAAGGTGGAGGCCCACTGATCGATATCGGTACGCATGCACTTGATTTAACATTATGGTTAATGGATAATTACAAGCCGAAGAGTGTTATGGGTTCAACTTTCCACAAACTTGGACATCGTGAGAATGCGGCTAATGCATTTGGTCCTTGGGATCCTGAACAATTCAAAGTAGAAGATTCTGCTTTCGGCTTTATTACGATGCAGAACGGTGCTACAATCGTCTTGGAATCAAGCTGGGCACTCAATGTTGTAGAGATTGGCGAAGCAAAAACAATTCTAGCGGGTACAGAAGCTGGAGCGGATATGAAGGATGGTCTTCGTATCAATGGTGAGAAGCTGAGTCGTTTGTATGAGACGAATATTGCTCTAGGTGAAGGCGGAGTAGCTTTCTACTCAGGTACAACAGAAACCGACGCTGATCGTGAAGCGAGAATGTGGTTGGATGCTGTCATTAATGATACAGATCCAATCGTGAGTCCAGAACAGGCCTTGGTCGTAACTGAAATTCTGGAAGCCATCTATGAATCAGCGAAGACAGGTAAAGCCGTTTATTTTGACTAATATAATAAGGTAGCAGAACTGAATGTATATACACAATGAGGAGGAATACCGGTGAAATTAGGCGTATTTATGGTGTTATTTGGTGGACGTAAATTAGAAGATGCACTGGATTATGTAGCTTCCAAAGGGCTTAAAGCTGTTGAGATTGGGACAGGTGGTAATCCTGGTAATGCGCACTGTAAGCCAGAAGAGCTACTAAAGGATGCAGGAGCACTCAAAAACTTCAAACATGCCGTAGAGTCACGTGGACTTACAATTAGTGCACTGAGCTGTCATGGTAATCCGCTTCATCCTCAGAAGCATCTAGCACAAGCGGATCATGATGATTTCATTAAGACAGTGGAACTGGCTGAGAAGCTTGAGGTTCCAGTGGTTAATACATTCTCCGGATGTCCTGGAGATCATGAGAATGCTAAATACCCGAACTGGCCTGTGGCCCCATGGCCGAATGACTTTCAAGAGATCTTGAAATGGCAATGGGAGAATAAGATTATTCCTTATTGGACAGAACAGGCTAAATTTGCAGCTGATCATCATGTGAAAATTGGTTTAGAGCTTCATGGAGGTTTCTCCGTGCATACGCCAGCTACGTTACTTCGTTTACGTGAAGCAGCGGGTGAGACCATTGGTGCGAACCTTGATCCAAGTCACATGTGGTGGCAAGGTATTGATCCTGTGCAGGCGATACATATCCTAGGACGTGCTGGAGCGATTCATCACTTCCATGCTAAGGATACTTCCATTGATCCAATCAACGTAAATAGATATGGCCTTACAGATATGCAGTCTTATGGAAATATGCTGGATCGCGCCTGGCAGTTCCGTAGCGTAGGCTACGGACATGATATTAAGACGTGGGCAGACATTATTAGTGCATTGCGTTTAGTAGGATACGACTATGTTGTGAGTATTGAACACGAAGATGCTCTAATGTCTGTTGAAGAAGGATTCTCTAAAGCTGTTCAGAATCTTCAACAAGTACTTATTGAAGAGCCTATTGGAGACATCTGGTGGGTATAGGTTAATAATGTTGGGATACGACTACCTCATTGAGGTAGTCGTTTTTCTTTTTTTCAATAATCGTTATAAAATTGGAATTGAATGTTTTAAAACACCATGAAGTGTGGTAAAATGAAATATACTAACTAAACGAAAGCTTGTTATTAAGCAATATACTAATGAGGTGAAAGTTTTATGGAAGGTGAACAAATGAATTTGTGTCCTCGTTTCGAGTCTGCCTTTTCTTTTCTCGGCAAACGATGGAATGGACTTATCATTCAGACATTAATGAATGGACCTAAACGATTTAAGGATATTTCCAATCTTATTCCTTCAATGAGTGATAAGATGCTCTCTGAGCGGATGAAAGATCTTGAAGGTGAGGGTATTCTTGTTCGTCATGTGTATCCCGAGACGCCTGTTCGTATTGAGTATGAATTGACGGATAAAGGTAGAGGTCTTAGACCCGTAATGCAACAGGTCCAATTGTGGGCTGAAAGCTGGGTAGAATAAATAGAAGAGAGGTTGATTTCAATGGCAGATATCATTATTATTGGTGCCGGACCCGCAGGAGGTAGTGCAGCTATTTTTAGCGCTAAAGCAGGGAAAGAAACGATCGTGATTGATAGCAATGCTAGTATGACTAAACGTGCGTGGATAGAGAACCATTACGGCGTTAAGGAAATTGCTGGCCCAGAGCTACTACAAACGGGACGTGAGCAAGCAGAGAAGTTCGGTGCTGTATTTGTAGAAGATAAGGTCATTGGAATTACTTCGGATTCTAACAGTGTGAAAGTATCGACGGAGTCTGGACAATCCTATGAAGCCGCTCATGTCATTTTGGCAACAGGGGTATCAACCGAACTTGCTTCAACCATCGGACTTAAATTGAAAGATGGTGTAGAACCCCGTATTAAGACTATTGTGGAAGTAGATGCTGAGGGACGTACAAGCTTGCCGCGTGTATGGGCAACAGGTACGATTGCTGGAGTTAGTGTGCATACCATTATTACAGCGGGTGATGGAGCAAGAGTAGCTATTGGGGTTATAAGTTCATTGAATGGTACTCGGTATGTTGATCATGATGTGATTAAATAGTTTGTTAGAAAGTCCCTTCACGTTTTTGTGATATGGGGCTTTTTTTATTTTGAAATGTATATCTATACAGCTTGATCATCTGGGTGAAACTTCTTTTGGAATAAAGGAGAGTGAAAAAATTGCGAAAAATTGTACTTTCCCAAGAAACCACTTATGGCATTAGGCATAGTAAGGAACTTGAAAGTGCTGCGGTTAAGGTTCAGACTATTGATGACAAAGCTTCTGAGCTAGTACGTAACTATGGGCCAGAATCAGTGTCGAGTATGTGGAGCAGTTCACTTATAGATGATCATAGCATTATGAATCAAAAATGGATTTATGGCTCCAAAGGATGGAAGTGTGTAGGGAGCGAGCATCAAAAGACGGATGAGTCGGGTTCACAACAAGTGAATTTACCCTATGCAAAATTCCAAAGTATGATCCTACAAATGATGATTTGGTCGCAATATGAGAAAATTATTTTATTCCACCCCTTACTGGGTCAGGAAGCATTTTATAGTGGTGAAGAACTGGAGATCATATCATCTTATTTCGTACCTACTTATATGAGTGAGATCCCACTTGTTAAAGTAGGCAAACCTTTTAAAAAGGTTAAAATGCCTTTCCCTGTTTATCAAGAGTGGGTTTCTATGCCGACCTTATCCATCTAATCCGAACCTGGACTATATGAAGAAGATGATCTTTATTCTCATTTAAGGTAGAATAAAGAGACTCCTATGTTCAAGGTGGTGTACAGATGAGGAAATTATACAAGCGGTATTTTGCTAAGGGCTCTTTAATTATAGCCTTTATGATCGTGTCAGGATGTAGCCCAGATCAAAGTACGGAAGTGTCTATTCCTATTATGCAATCGGCAAGTAACTCGTCCGGGATTTTAATTAATATGGAAGGCAATCTTATACCCTCTCATGTGTTTAAACAATTGGAACAGAGTTTAATACCAGGTGTATCCATAAAGGAAGCTTTAAATGCTAGTGGAGTGGTGAATATATCATCTGATAATCAGATTGAATCGGTTACCGATGTGACGCTTGATCCTGAATTAGAGTGGTCTATTGAGTTTAATGATAAGCATCTGGATAAGGAAAATGGGGATGTTACTCTTCAAGCAGAGGATAACATCATCATAGCTGTTCAATCTATAAAAGCATCTAAGAGTGAGGATGCTCGATATGCTGTGATCTTTACGATTAATGGTGGCACAATAGAACCCCATATTTCACACTCATATATTAATCCTTATGTAGAAGATCAAAGTATCCGAGAAGTGCTAAGAAAAACAGGCGTAGTAGTACTCAGTGATAATGGCAAAATCATTCTTATGGTAAATGGCTATAGTCCAAAGGCTGGCGAGAAATGGATTATGAAAGTTAACAATAAAACATTGTTGGAGAATGGACTTGATATGAAGCTTCAACCACAGGATGAAGTTAATATTGAATTAGTGAATAGAGCTAACTCGTTGTGAGACTACCTACTACAGGTAGTCTTTTTTTATGTTCGAATGTATGAGTGTGCACAATTCATTGCTTAGTGTTTCTATGAGATATGGTTACCGTCTTTAAGGACAGAGAAGGCATATCTGCTTGTTTAGTGACATCAAATTGTTTGATTCTCCGTGAGTGAAATCACAATGTATGATGTCATTCAGGTGTAATTTGATAAGTATAAATAGAGCAAGAACACTAGGAGGAAATTGATATGAGTACACTTATATTTGATAAAGAGGACAAGGTCAGTGAAATTGTGATCAAATTTCCGAAAGCAAGCGACTATTTCCGTGATCATAAAATTGATTTCTGTTGCGGTGGGAATCGGCCCTTACAAGAGGCGCTTGAAGAACGGGGTCTAGAGTTGAAAAGAGTACTTGATGAGCTTCATCATTTAGCTGCTAATCATGCCGGCCTAGAGGATAACCAAGGGGGAAAAAATGTTTATGTTCAAATGGACTCTTCTACATTGATTCAATATATAGTAAGTAAACATCATGATTATTTAAGAGAAGAACTTCCCGAGATTCAGAAAAATGTGACTAGGGTAAATCGAGTTCATGGTCATCATGACCTTCATCTTGTTGAGGTGGAGGCGCTATACACCGTATTAAAGAATGAACTACTTGAACATACAACCAAGGAAGAGGTGGAGATATTCCCCCAAATGTTGATCTGGGACGAGACTCAGAATACCTCTAGCGATAATAAATTAAGGGAGGCTATTTCAGGGCTGGAGAGTGAGCATGATGAAGCTGGCAATATACTGAAGAAATTACGTGAAATCACGAATGATTTTACACCTCCTGTTAACGCTTGTACAACCTACCGATTGACGTATGAACGTCTTGCTGAGTTAGAACGAATGACATATGAACATGTTCACTTAGAGAACAACATTTTATTTCCGCGTTATCCACAAGCGTAGAGAAAAATTAAGGATAGTTCCCTTTGTCAAGGGGCTATTCTTAATTTTTTAATGAATTTGTGAACATTATTGTGATATTGTTCACAACTAATGTGAATTTTATCACAACTAAGTGTTTAAAATTTGATATAATTGTATTATAAAGTTTGGTTAGAAATGGAAGGGGAACTTCTTATGATGCAAACAAAAAGAGAAAAATTAGTCGTGATTGGAAATGGTATGGCAGGGATTAGTGCAGTTGAACAAATTTTAAAATTAAACAGTTCTTTTGATATTACAGTGTTTGGTAGTGAGCCTCATCCTAACTATAATCGGATTATGTTATCTTATGTTCTAGAGGGTAGTAAAACCATTGATGATATCGTTCTAAATGACTGGAATTGGTATAAAGACAATCAAATTACACTCCACACAGACACTACTGTACTGAAGATCGACGAGGTGAATAAACTGGTCGTTACGGAAGATGGACTAAAAGTTCCTTACGATAAAGTGATTATCGCAACGGGCTCGAATCCTTTTATTCTACCCGTACCAGGGAGTTATAAGAAAGGCGTTGTGGGCTTTCGGGACATTAATGATTGTAATCAAATGCTCATAGCTGCACAGACGTACAAGAAAGCTGCTGTTATTGGTGGGGGATTATTAGGATTAGAAGCAGCAAAGGGACTTGTGAATCTGGGTATGGATGTAACTGTTGTTCATTTAATGGATGATCTGATGGAACGTCAGCTAGATCAAAGTGCATCGTTGATGCTTAAGAATGAACTAGAGCGGCAAGGAATTAAGTTTGCTATGGGCAAACAAACCGTTGAAGTTATCGGTGAAGAACATGTAAGTGGGTTACGGTTTAGTGATGAGAGTACACTTGAGGCGCAGCTTGTCGTGATGGCTGTAGGCATTAAACCTAATGTAGCTATGGCCAAAGAAAGTGGTATAGATATAGGTAGTGGTATTCTAGTAGATGATTACTTGCGTACATCTTTCGAGGGCGTATATTCAGTAGGAGAATGTACTGAACATAGAGGGGTATGTTACGGGCTGGTAGCCCCACTGTTTGAACAAGGAAATGTGTTAGCGAAACATATATGTGGTGTGGACACTCTTCCTTATGAAGGATCGGTAGTATCGACCAAGCTTAAAATTTCTGGGGTTGATGTATTCTCTGCTGGACAATTTATCGAAGGACCGGAACATGCGGCGATTATTGCAAAAGATGATTGGAAGAGAACCTACAAGAAAATTATTCTTCATAATGATGTAATTGTAGGTGCAGTTTTGTTCGGAGATGTTACGGAATCTTCTAATTTACAGAAGTTAATTAAACAGCAAGCACAAATGACAGACGACATCTATGCCACGCTTATGGGTACAGGATGTGGTGGAGGAGCCAATAAACAATCTTCGGTTGAAACAATGGCAGATGATGAGATTGTATGTGGTTGTAACGGTGTCACCAAAAAGACGATCGTGGATGTTATTACAGATCAAGGATTAACAACTGTAGATGAAATCAAAGCCTGTACAGGTGCAACTCGCTCATGTGGAGGTTGTAAACCCGTTGTAGAGCAAATATTGCAATATGTACTTGGAGATGGATTCAAGGAAGCAGCAGCTAAACAAGGGATTTGCGGATGTACAACGATGGATCGTGATGAGGTCGTAGCTGAAATAAAAGCTAAAGGTTTAAGTACGACTCGGGAAGTAATGAATGTACTCGGCTGGAATAATCCTGAAGGCTGCTCGAAGTGCCGTCCAGCTATTAACTATTATCTGGGTATGATTAATCCTGAAACGCACGAGGACGAAAAAGAATCTCGGTTTGTTAATGAACGGATGAATGCCAACATTCAGAAGGACGGAACATATACGGTTGTCCCAAGAATGTATGGGGGTGTAACTACACCAGAGGATCTCAAAAAAATTGCGGATGTTTCGTTGAAATATGATGTAAAAGTAATCAAAGTTACTGGGGGACAACGTCTCGATTTGATCGGAGTGCAGAAGGAGGATCTCCCTAAAGTGTGGGAAGAGCTAGATATGCCTTCGGGTTATGCCTATGCCAAATCTCTCCGTACGGTTAAAACATGTGTGGGAAATCAATTTTGTCGGTTCGGTACACAAGATTCGATGAGCATGGGTGCTTTACTGGAACGTAAATTTGAGCGGCTTGATCTTCCAGCGAAGTTTAAGTATGCCGTAAATGGTTGTCCACGTAACTGTGCAGAGTCATGTACGAAAGATATCGGTATCGTCGGAAATGATGGAGGCTGGGAAGTCTTTATTGGCGGTAATGGTGGGATCAAAGCCCGGATTGCAGATTCGTTCTGTAAAGTGAAAAGTGATGAAGAATTGATAGGCATCTGCGGTGCGATTATGCAACACTATCGTGAGACAGGAAACTATCTTGAAAGAACTTCAGAATGGGTAGAACGTATGGGGTTAGAGCAGATTCAAGCTTCTATTGTAACGGATCTGGACAATCGTGCCGCTCTTATTGAACGAATTGAACTTGCATTGGAGCAGGTAGAAGAACCGTGGAGCAAAATGTTAAATGACGATAAAACACGGGTCGCTCTTTTTGAGAATAAGGGTTCTGTTACAACAGGTGCAGGTAAATAGCTAGGGACTAGGAAAGGAGAATAGACATGACTATAAACTATTATTCGATTGGGTCGCAAGACGAATATTTGATGCAAATAGGCCGAGTAGTGACCGTTGAGAACCATGAGATAGCCGTCTTTCGTACGTCAGATGGAGAGATCTATGCTGTAGCGAACAAGAATCCCCATCCGAAGGGGGGCCCTTTGGCGGAGGCAATTGTATCAGGACATTATATCTATGATCCACTCTATGATTGGAAGATTGATCTTGCTAGTGGATTGGTCCAAGCACCTGATCATGGCAGAGTGGATACTTATCCTGTCATTGTTAACGAGCATGGAGTTCACATTGGTCTCTAGCAGGAATGACAAGCAGTAATAACGATTACTTACAGAACTCAGGGGGTGGCCTTCTTGTATACACAAGATGTAGAAGCCATAGTGGAAGCAGCGGTCAAGAAGAAAGATAAAATGAACGAGAGTTGGGTCCGATATACGATTGCAGCAGCATTAGCAGGAGCATACGTTGGCATAGGTATCATCTTGATTTTTTCATTAGGAGCGCCATTAGCTGCTATAAAGTCACCGTTTCAACCCCTTGTGATGGGGGCCTCCTTTGGTATTGCCCTGACACTTGTCATGTTCGCAGGTTCTGAATTATTTACAGGTAACAATATGTTTTTTACGATGAGTACATTAGCAGGGAGGACGACTGTTAAGGATACAGCCAAGAACTGGACGATCGTTTTCTTGGGGAATTTACTTGGAGCTGTGCTCCTAAGTGTACTCATTATCGGTACAGGATTGTTCAAGGATATTCCAGCGGAACATTTGTTGTTTACAGCAACGGCCAAAAAAATGCATTTACCGATGTCTGAATTGTTCTTTCGCGGTATTCTATGTAACTGGTTAGTATGTTTAGCGATTTGGATGGCCTCTCGTACTAAGAATGAAATGGCCAAAATTGCACTGATCTGGTGGTGTCTATTCGCCTTTATTGCAAGTGGATATGAACATAGTGTCGCCAATATGACATTGCTCAGTATAGCGACTTTGCTGCCTAATCACCCAGAAACCATTTCTATTGCGGGTTGGTTACACAATATGATTCCCGTGACATTAGGAAATATTGTGGGTGGTGGCTTGTTCGTTGGGATGGCCTATTGGGTTATTTCACCGGTACGCCGTAAGAAATAGAATATAATATAATTGAAATATGTTGAAAAGTGATTGAATACGATGTTAGACATTCTATTAATGGATGAGCAACACACAAAGGGATATCCCCTCTGTGTGTTGCTCATCCTCTTTTGTTTTGTAAAGGTGAGATAAATGATTCGAATGAACGTGACAAGAATGTAACATTTCCCTCCTGTCTGTCATCTGAATCAAACGACAATGCCAGATGTAAACAATGCGATGTTTACCTACCACATAGCCATTCATCCGGATTTACTGGATAAGACAAAAGAGTCATATCAAATGAGAGATATGGCTCTTCTTGTTCGTTCAGTATGAGATCTAGTAATAGATCGGGAGAAAACTGCTGATGCTTGTAAGTGAAGCAAGTACGATCGCAACAAGAATGTTGGTTATAAGTGTGGAGAGTAGTATTTATTTCTAAATTCTGCATATTTCTTTTGAACACATTTCACAGTGACAAATTTCTTGTAGCATAGTGATATTTTTAATGACAATCATGCCATTCTCGTACTCTACAGCATCTTTTTTACGTAGATCACTCAGCATGCGGTTAACACTTTCGCGAGTAGCACCAATCATATTGGAAAGATCGGTATGGGTGATTTTTTTGTTGATTAGCGTATTTCCATCCCGATCTTCACCGTAAGTATTACCTAGCCGTATCAAAGTGGAACAGAGAGCACCAGGTTTACCATATAGCATCAAATCGCGGAATTTCGTTTGTGTAAGTCTGTGATGAATCCCCATCCACTTCATGAAATCAATTGCAAATTCACAATGCTGACAGATTAGGATTTCTAGATCCTTTTGTTCTATAACCCCGACCTCACTTTCTTCAAGTACTTCAGCATTAAAACTATGCTTGGAGCTGAAGAAAGGATCTGCCTGGCCCACCATATCCCCAGCTTGATACATATAGAGGATAAGTTCCTTACCTTCATCAGTCGATTTCGTTAATTTGATGCGTCCACGTTTAATGTAGTAAAGTTTATCAGATAAATCACCTTCCCAGAAAAGATGTGATCCTTCAGGAATGATTCTGTCTTTCATACTGACGAGTAGACGGTTAAAATTTTGTTCGGAAAAGCAATTGGTGTTTCCACGGGCTTCGATATCATTTAAAAGTTCTCTCATAAGTCATTATCCCCTTATCTTTAATTTTCGATAAATTTTAAACTAATTATACCCTTAAAAATCACATTTGTGGGGATGTCAATGACCTAAATAGTGGCGAATTTATAAACATTGTGATAAATTTCACTTTTATCACGCTGAATACAACAATTATTTGTAATTACTACAAAAATATTCTATTTATATAAATGTAAGCGCTTTTGGAGTGAAGCAAAAAATAAATCAAAGTTTGTGAAAGTTTTCACTTTAATTCTCAGAGTAGATGTGGTATGATGAATTCAGGAAAGAGAAATGGAAAATCTACTAGGGAGATGAGAGAAAATGGCAGTGAAAAATGAAGTTGTCCAAGAGAAGAAACAGGGAGCGGAAGAGTACATTCAGTCGTTAATTGACAAGGCAAATGTAGCTCAAGCTGAATTTATGAAAATGGATCAGGAACAAATTGATAATGTTGTACAAGCGATGGCTCTAGCTGGACTAGACAAACATATGTATCTAGCCAAACTTGCAGTTGAAGAAACAGGTCGAGGTATTTATGAAGATAAGATCACCAAGAACATGTTCTCCACAGAATACATCTATCACAGCATTAAATACGATAAAACCGTAGGGGTAATTGAAGATAATCAGTATGAAAACTTCCAGAAAATTGCTGAACCTGTCGGAATCATCATGGGCATCACTCCAGTAACTAATCCGACTTCAACAACCATGTTTAAATCTCTCATCTCTATCAAAACACGTAATCCTATTATATTCGGTTTCCATCCATCCGCACAAGAGTGTAGCAAGGAAGCAGCTAGAATATTAGTGGAAGCAGCGGTCAAAAATGGTGCTCCTGCCAACTGTATCCAATGGATTGAACTTCCTTCGATGGACAAAACGAACGCATTAATGAATCATCCAGATGTGGCTCTTATATTAGCAACAGGTGGATCCGCTATGGTAAAAGCAGCATATAGCTGTGGTAAACCGGCTCTTGGAGTAGGACCTGGTAACGTTCCTTGCTTCATTGAGAAGAGCGCGGATATCGACCAAGCGGTAACAGATCTTATTCTATCTAAATCGTTTGATAATGGTATGATTTGTGCTTCTGAACAAGCTGTTATTATTGAGGAGCCAATCTTCGATCAAGTGAAGAAAAAAATGATAGCGAATGGTTGCTATTTTGTAAATAAAGAAGAAGCAGCTAAATTAACTGCAGGTGCAATGAATGTAGATAAATGTGCCGTTAATCCTTCCATTGTAGGTCAATCAGCTGTTAAAATTGCAGAATTATCGGGCATTCAAGTTCCAGCTGGAACTAAAATTCTGGTTGCTGAAATTGAAGGAGTAGGTACGAAATACCCGCTTTCCGCTGAAAAATTGAGTCCAGTACTTGCTTGCTACAAAGTGAAGAACGCAGATCAAGGGATTGCACGTGCAGCTGAGATTGTTGAATTCGGTGGCATGGGTCACTCATCCGTTATTCACTCGCATAATGAAGAAGTTATTATGAAGTTCTCTGATCGTCTGCAAACAGGACGGATCATTGTGAATTCTCCTTCTACACACGGTGCAATTGGAGATATCTATAATACAAATTTACCATCATTGACATTAGGTTGCGGATCGTATGGTCGTAACTCGACTTCTTCCAATGTAGGTGCAGTCAACTTAGTCAATGTGAAAAGGGTGGCTCGTCGTACTGTGAATATGCAATGGTTCAAAGTTCCAAACAAAATTTATTTTGAAAAAGGCGCTACACAATATCTGACTAAAATGCCTGATATCACTCGCGTAGCCATTATTACAGACCCGATGATGGTCAAACTAGGTTATGTTGAGAGAGTAGAACATTATCTACGTCAACGTCAGACACCCGTTGTTATTGAAGTGTTCTCTGAAGTGGAACCAGATCCTTCAACGATTACAGTAAATCGTGGTACAGAAATGATGAATAGATTCCAGCCTGACTGTATTATTGCACTGGGTGGTGGATCTCCAATGGATGCTGCCAAAGCGATGTGGTTATTCTATGAATACCCAGATACTGATTTTGAAGGCTTGAAACAGAAATTCATGGATATCCGTAAACGGATTTACAAATACCCACGTCTGGGTCAAAAAGCAAAATTTGTTGCGATTCCAACGACGTCGGGAACAGGCTCTGAAGTGACATCGTTCGCGGTTATTACGGATAAGGAAAATGGAAATACGAAGTATCCACTAGCTGATTATGAATTGACTCCAGACGTAGCTATTGTTGATCCAGAGTTCGTATATTCGCTTCCTAAGGTAGCAGTAGCGGATACTGGTATGGATGTATTAACACACGCAATTGAAGCTTATGTTTCTGTTATGGCAAATGACTTCACAGATGGTCTAGCGATTAAAGCTATCCAACTCGTGTTCCAATATCTAGAGAAGTCAGCTCTGGAAGCAGATCCTCTAGCTCGTGAGAAAATGCATAACGCTTCGACTATAGCAGGTATGGCCTTCGCCAATGCATTCTTAGGAATTAATCACAGCTTGGCACATAAATGGGGTGGTGAATTCCATACGGCACACGGACGTACGAATGCTATCTTGATGCCTTATGTTATTCGCTATAATGCTAAGAAACCAACCAAATTTGCTTCATTCCCTAAATATTCTCACTTCATAGCTGATGAGCGTTATGCTGAAATTGCACGCATTCTGGGTCTACCAGCTCGCACTACTGAAGAGGGTGTGAACAGCTTGATTAAAGCAATCCGCGACCTTAACAAGGCTCTAGGAATAGAGGAATCTTTCCAACAAATTGGCTTCGATTCGAAGGTATTTGAATCTCGTGTAGATTATTTGGCTGACCGTGCTTTTGAGGATCAATGTACAACAGCTAACCCTAAATTACCATTAGTGACAGAACTTGCTGAGGTATATCGTGACGCTTTCTACGGTAGAGTTGAATAAAATATTATAACGGAATAGCCATAAATTAAAAGTGACAAATATCACCTCGAAAGTGATATTTGTCACAGTTCTTTCTTCTGATTTGAAGTATGCTGATTAAGGATAAAGGTTCCAGGGTAATAAATAACAGACATCCTTATCGTAACATTTTGAACATTATGGAAACGATAATGTGAAAAAAGTCACAATTTATGCTTCTGGAATTTAAGAGATCTTGAGATAACCTTCAAGTTCATGATCTCTATAATATAAATATATAGATGGAGGGATTAAGATGTCGGTAATTGAAAAAGAGATGAAAGACGTGCAATCTGGTTGGAGAAGCTTTAAAAAAGGTAAATGGGAAAGAAAGATTAATGTAAATGATTTTATTCTCAAGAACATTACTCCTTACTTGGGTAATGAAGCATTCTTAGCTGGTCCTACGCAGAACACAACGGATTTATGGAAAATTGTATCGGATTTAACGAAACAAGAGAGAGATAACGGTGGCGTGTTGGATGTTGATGTCAATACACCAGCTACGATTACCTCCCATAATCCAGGATATTTAGATAAAGACAAAGAGCAAATTGTGGGTGTACAAACAGATGCTCCGTTTAAACGTTCGATTCAACCATTAGGTGGTATTCGTATGGTAATCGACGCTTGTGAAGAATATGGTTTCAAACTAAATGAAGATGTAATCAAAACATATAGTGAAATTCGTAAAACGCACAACCAAGGTGTGTTTGATGCTTATACTTCTGATATGAGAGCAGCTCGTAAAGCGGGTATCATTACAGGTCTACCAGATGCTTACGGTCGTGGCCGTATTATTGGTGATTATCGTCGTGTTGCACTTTACGGTATTAATTTTCTAATTAAAGATAAGAAACGTGAACTGAATGAAATGGAAGTTGACGTGATCGATGAAGATGTGATTCGTCTACGTGAAGAGTTATCAGAACAAATTCGTGCTCTTGCTGAATTGAAGAAGATGGCTGAAATGCATGGATTTGATATTTCCGAACCAGCTAAAACGGCTAAAGAAGCATTTCAATCCGTATATTTCGGGTACTTGGCCGCAATTAAAGAACAAAATGGTGCTGCGATGTCACTTGGACGCGTATCCTCATTCCTTGATATTTATGTACAACGCGATGTAACAGAAGGTACTTTAACGGAAGAACAAGCACAAGAATTGGTTGATCATTTCGTTATGAAGTTACGTATGGTTAAATTCCTTCGTACTCCAGACTATAATGAATTGTTTAGTGGAGACCCTACATGGGTAACAGAATCCATTGGAGGAATGTCCGTTAATGGTCAGACTCGTGTAACCAAGAGCAGCTTCCGCTTCCTTCATACGTTATATAACTTAGGTGCAGCACCTGAACCTAACTTAACGGTGTTGTGGTCTGAACAACTTCCAGAAGCTTTCAAGAAATATTGTGCTAAAGTATCTATTGAAACAAGTGCCATTCAATACGAAAACGATGATCTAATGCGTCCCATCTATGGCGATGACTACGGTATTGCTTGTTGTGTATCTGCGATGCGTATCGGTAAACAAATGCAATTCTTTGGAGCTCGCGCTAACCTTGCGAAATGTATGTTGTACGCAATCAATGGCGGTATAGATGAGAAATCAGGAGCACAAGTAGGACCTGAGTATCCAGCAATTACTGCAGATGTTCTGGACTATGACGAAGTGCTGAAACGTTTCAAACCTATGATGAAATGGCTTTCTAAGCTGTACATGAATTCTTTAAATGTCATTCATTATATGCATGATAAGTATGCTTACGAAAGAATTGAAATGGCTCTCCATGACCGTGACATTCTTCGTACTATGGCATGCGGAATTGCTGGACTGTCTGTTGCAGCGGATTCACTTAGTGCTATCAAATATGCTAAGGTTACACCAATTCGTAACGAAAAAGGTATCGCAATTGACTTTACCATTGAAGGTGAATACCCTTGTTACGGTAACAATGACGATCGCGTTGATAACATTGCTATAGAACTTGTAGAAACGTTCATGGGTATGCTACGTCAGAACAAAACTTATCGTGGTGCATTGCCAACACAATCTATCTTGACCATTACTTCTAATGTAGTATATGGTAAGAAGACAGGTACAACACCGGATGGACGTAAAGCAGGTGAACCGTTCGCACCAGGTGCGAACCCAATGCACGGACGTGACAAGAAGGGCGCTTTGGCTTCCTTAAGTTCTGTTGCCAAACTTCCGTATGAAGATAGCTTAGATGGTATCTCCAATACGTTCTCTATCGTACCGAAAGCACTGGGTAAAGAAGAAGACACACGTAAATCTAATCTGGTTGCAATGATGGATGGTTACTTTGGTAGTGGCGCTCATCATCTAAACGTTAATGTGTTCAACAGAGAACAATTGATGGATGCAATGGATCACCCAGAAGAATATCCACAATTAACAATTCGTGTATCTGGTTATGCAGTTAACTTCATCAAGCTTACTCGTGAGCAACAATTGGATGTTATTAACCGTACATTCCATGGTTCGATGTAAGTCAAGTAAACAATAATAACCACTTAAGACAGCGGGTGCGGAAAGGGTGACTTCATATGATTAAAGGACATATCCACTCAATGGAGACCTTTGGGACGGTCGATGGACCAGGCATCCGCTTTGTCCTATTCATGCAGGGATGTTTAATGAAATGTCAATACTGTCATAACCCAGATACATGGGGATTGAATGAGGGCAAAGAGATGACGGTCGAAGATGTACTGTCAGAGATTGAGCCGTATATTAACTATTATCGTTCTTCTGGTGGAGGTCTTACCGTTTCTGGTGGAGAACCTTCATTGCAAGCTCATTTTGTTGCTGAGGTATTCAAGGAAGCAAAGCGTCGTTGGAATCTTCATACAACACTTGATAGTAATGGTTTTAATGATGCTAGTAAGATTCAAGATTTATTGGATGTTACTGATTTAGTACTTTTAGATATTAAGCATATCGATGATGAGAAACATATCAAGCTGACAGCTAGAAGCAACGAGCGTACACTAAAGACAGCTCAATGGTTATCTGAACATGGTCATGCCATGTGGATCCGTCACGTATATGTTCCAGGCATTCATGATCAAGAAGAAGATTTGATTCATTTAGGTCAATTTATTGGTACACTTGATGGAGTGGAGAAATTTGAAATTCTACCTTACCATCAAATGGGAGTATATAAATGGGCAGAGCTGGGTAGAGAATACCCGTTACAAGGTGTTCCTTCACCTTCTGATGAAGAAGTACAGCGTGCTTACCGCCTTATTGAAGAGGGACGTAAACAAACAAGTGCAGTGAGATAAATGTAAATGAATCATTATGGAGGCATTCTTTCTTATGAGAAAGAGTGTCTCTTTCGTTATTCCTATAGCTGAATATTCGAATTTTTGAATAACACCCTTTTATCATTTTCATTATTTAGAAACTTTTTCGGTTTATTTGCGTCTATTAGTATGTAAAAGAGAGAAAGTTAGATATAAATTGGGTAGAGGAGATTATGAATGAATTTCAAGAAGAGTACATTGATTGCATTGTTTGTAGTAACTCAGACAGTTATGTTAGCGATTCCAGTTGGTGCAGAAAGTTCCGTACCTGTTCCATCAAATACGACTACCGAATCAGTATATGGGGGTAATACCCGTAATTCAAATGGGATTGAACCCGAAATTAGTGAATCAAGTGAGTTAAATAACACTAATGACACGAATGAGGTCGTTGAGGGTATTACACCGGCTGATGTTAATGAATCCGAGTCACAAGTGAATGACACTCCTAAAGCTACTGTAGAAACACAGAGCATTTCCACAGGCGCCGGTGAATTGATTCTGATGATGAACAGTAACAAGATGTATCAGAATAATCAGTTGTACTTAGCCGGACAACCAATGGCAGTAAAAAAAGGGATTTCATATGTAGCCGTTCGGGCTATGGTAGATCGTGTAGGTCTAAAACTTACATATGACGGTAAGACAAAGGAAACCATTATTATAAGTGGTGGTAATGAATTACGTTTTAAGACTGGAAGTAAAAATTATACGGTTAACGGTGTGGCTAAGGCTATGAAAGGTGCATCATACCAACAGAAGAATGTATTCATGGTCCCTTTAACATCCATTACTCAGGCACTTAAGATTCCTTATAAAGTAGATTCTGTTGGAAAAAGAGTCATTCTAACTCTTACTAGTAAGCCTGTCGCTTCGTTTACGGTAAAGGAAAAGGAGATTTTTGCAGGACAGACTGCAGTCACTTACCAAACCAAAAGTTCTTCTCCATCAGCACTAGAAATTGTTGATGAACGTTGGGAAGGCCGTCAAGATATCTTTGAGCAACCTGGATCGCACATCGTAACGTACTCTGTTCAGGATTCAAGTGGACAATGGAGTGATCCATACTCACAAACACTTCAAATTCAAGCACCTGATCTTCCTCCTGTGGCAATGTTCACTACAGATAAAGATGAGTATAAGATGGGTGAATTTATTACGGTCACAGATCAAAGTACAGACGATAGGAACCTAATTACTAAGCATGACTGGGTAAACAAGGAGCTAGCCTTCTTCAGACCAGGACCGGTAACGATTGGTCTAACAGTCACAGACAAGCAAGGTCAAACGGATTATTATGAGAAGACTATTAATATAACCGATGAGACCTTGTATAGTGAGTCCGACTTTAATCAATTGTTTAAACCTGTAGGAGATAGCTATACATTTAATGGGTCTCAGGTTCCTGCGCTACCTCAAGTGCCATTCTCTATTTCATCGGAACCAACAACTTTAATTCGGAGTAACAGCCCGGAAACTGTCTATTCCGAAGGAGTTGTGTACCGCGAGACAGCATTAGGAGACGCTCGGTTCATGGTGCATCATCAGAACTCTTTGACTAAAGATGTGAAGATGTATGTTATAGCTACGAACAATAATACCCAGACAGCACAGATAGATATTAAGAATTCTGGATTTGCTGGACCGAGTCCTTTCGCAACAGCAGCGGGTAACTTATCTGTTGATCGTTATTTCAGATCCATGCAGACTCCCTATGATAAGCAGATTGTTACTATTGCACCTGGAGAAAGTCGGATCATTCTAACAGATCTGAATAAGACAGTCATGAAACCAGGCTCCATTATTTCATTATTTGCAGATGTATTTAGTGATTTGCCAATGGACTATAACGTTATTATGATTGACGCTTCTAAAGAACCCATTTCAACTTTACCATCCTTACGATTCTTGGAAGAGGATATTCATAACAGAGGAACTTATCTTGATTCTACAAGATTGATTAACTCGAGTGATCTCATTGGCGAAACGGCTTCGCGTCTGTCTATAGGAGATAATAATGCAGATAAGAATCTTCTTGGTGTAGATGGTGTAACCGGTGCGGAGAAATCGAATGCAGGTAACTTTGGTGTCCTTTACAAAATAACCCTAGATCGTGTTGCTGCAAATACGTTAGTTACTTTTAACGGTCGTGGTGGTAAGTATGCAGGAGTTATGCTCGTAAATGGCGAACTTGTCAAGGTTCCTAACATTGGATCGCTAGCGAATTCAAGTCAGACTAGTGTGCTGTACCGTACGGAAAATTACGAACAGAAGCTAGAAATGTGGTTCACAGCAGCTCCAGGTAGTAATCTACCTGTAAATCTATTGTTTACCCCACTACCCGTAACAAAATAACGGACTTATTTATTCATTCCGAAGAGGACCTCAGTTGAGGTTCTCTTTTTAAATACTTTTATAAGTGTGGGTGAATACAGAATAGATGGGCTTCATTGACGATGTTGTTTTTTTGTTGCATTATTAATGTATAGAAGTAATTAAGTATGTTTCAGGAGGATGAGCGTATGCTATCGACAGAACAGATTATCGAGGTTATGTCGGAACAAGGGCTTCGTATAACCGATCAACGTAAAACGCTCGCTAGTTTATTTGGGGAAACTTCAGGTTTTTTATCAGCCAAAGACGTTTATGATCATATGGGTAAAAAATATAGTGGTCTTAGCTTCGATACGGTTTATCGAAACTTACGTGTCATGCAGGAGCTTGGTGTGTTAGAACAGGTTGTATTTGAAGATGGAGTGAAGTTTAAAGCTCATTGTGCAGAGCATATGCACCATCATCATATGATTTGTCTACAATGTCAGAAAACATATCCGATTGCATTCTGTCCTATGAATATGACGGATGCACCTGATGAGTTCCAAGTCGTTAAGCATAAATTTGAAGTATTTGGATACTGTAAGAACTGTCAGGAGAATGTAAAAGGGGAAGAAGCAACGCCAACAGCTGAAATGAACGGAGTTCGTTAGTTATGGCTATTGTGCGCAAACTGGTGAAGGGTCCAATAGTGGTCTATCGTAAGTTTATTTCACCCTTAAAGCCTCCTACTTGCCGATTCTATCCAACATGCTCGGCTTATGCTCTAGAAGCTATTGAGGTCCATGGAGCAGCCAAGGGAACATGGCTTGCTGCGAAGAGGATAGCAAAGTGTCAACCTTTTCATCCTGGGGGAATTGATCTAGTACCTCCACGCAAAGGTGAACAGAATAATGAACTAAACGAACAGAGAGAGCTTACCTAAGGTGAGGTCTCAACTTGACAAGTAGCGTCACTCTTCAGTATATTATGGAATATATGTTGATTTCCAAGGAACGGATAAGTACGAGAATTGCTTAGTGTCAGAGAGCCGGAGAATAGCTGCAATCCGGTCTAAGTCGATTCTCTGAATATGGTCCGGGAGGAACTGTTTTCAAGCGACAGAGATTGTTTCTCTGCGTAAGGGGACGGCGTGTGCCAGCGTTAATGGACGGTTCTCGTTAATAACGAAACCGATGGAGCCTACGATATCTGTGAGGATGTAGGGAAATTGGGTGGTAACACGTGAGATAACTCTCGTCCCATATGGGGATGGGAGTTTTTTGTGTATTTATATTCTGAGAGGATGAGATAAAACATGACTGAGAAGAAAACATTTTACTTAACAACTCCTATTTACTACCCTAGTGACAAGTTACATATAGGGCATGCATACACGACCGTAGCCGGGGACGCTCTAGTGCGTTACAAGAAACTTCGTGGTTATGATGTGCGTTATTTAACAGGAACAGATGAACATGGACAGAAGATAGAACGTAAAGCCGCTGAGGTGGGCAAAACACCGCAGAAGTTTGTAGATGATATCGTTGCTGGAATTCAAGATTTGTGGCGAAAGCTAGATATCTCTAATCATGATTTCATCCGTACGACAGAAGAGCGTCATAAGAAGGTTGTACAAGATGTATTTGAACGTCTTTTGAAGCAAGGTGATATTTATAAAGGTGAATATGAAGGATGGTATTGTACACCGGATGAATCTTTCTTCTTAGAGCGTCAGTTAGTTAACGGGAATTGTCCAGACTGTGGACGGCCTGTAGAACGAGTGAAGGAAGAAAGTTATTTCTTCAAGATGAGTAAATATGTTGATCGACTCCTTCAGTATTACGAAGATCATCCAGATTTCATTCAGCCCGTATCTCGCAAGAATGAGATGATTAACAACTTTATTAAGCCAGGACTTGAGGATTTAGCAGTGTCACGTACGACTTATGATTGGGGAATTAAAATTAAGAGTGATCCTAAGCATGTGATTTATGTATGGATTGACGCGTTACTTAACTATATAACAGCACTGGGTTATGGTTCTGAGGATACTACATTATTCGATAAGTATTGGCCTGCGGATGTTCACCTCATGAGTAAAGAGATCGTTCGTTTCCATACCATCTACTGGCCAATTATACTGATGGCGCTAGACTTACCGTTACCTAAGAAAGTGTTTGCACATGGCTGGTTATTAATGAAAGATGGCAAAATGTCTAAATCCAAAGGGAATGTTGTTGACCCTGTGACCTTGATTGATCGTTATGGTCTAGATTCCCTAAGATACTATCTATTGCGCGAAGTCCCATTTGGTTCGGATGGTACTTTCACACCGGAAAGCTTTGTGGAACGCGTAAATTCAGATTTAGCGAATGATCTGGGTAATCTACTAAACCGAACAGTAGCGATGGTGGATAAATATTTTGACGGGCAAGTACCTGCATATCAGGCGAATGTGACGGCATTTGATAATTCTCTAGAAGAAGCGGCCCAAGCGGCATACGATAAAGTGGAGTCATCCATGGAGAGTATGGAGTTCTCAGTTGCATTAACGGCCATTAGTCAATTCGTAAGCCGAAGCAATAAGTATATCGACGAGACACAACCATGGACGCTTGCAAAAGATGAATCGAAAGTGAATGAGCTGGCTTCTGTGATGACGCATCTTGTAGAAAGTTTGAGAATTGCTTCCATCTTATTACAACCATTCTTGACTCAAGCACCGACAAAAATGTGGGAGCAACTTGGATTAGTAGAAGGTGAATTCACTTCGTGGGATAGTGGTAAAACATTTGGAATATTCCCTGAAGGCACCAAACTTGTAAAAGGAAACCCAATCTTCCCACGTCTTGATCCTGAACAGGAGATTGCCTTTATAGCAGAAGCTATGACAGGTGGAATGAAGGCTGCTGAAGCTCTCGCTAAAGCCGATGAGAAGCAGGATGAAGAGCCGATAGAACACAAAGAAGAAATCGGTATCGAGGATTTCACTAAAGTTGAACTTCGTATAGCTACAGTATTGGCTGCGGAGCCTGTTAAAAAGGCAGATAAGCTATTGAAGCTTCAACTTGATCTCGGATTTGAGCAACGTCAGGTGGTATCTGGCATCGCTAAATTCTACACACCGGAAGATCTAGTAGGTCGTAAAGTGATCTGTGTGGTGAACTTGAAGCCTGTTAAATTACGTGGCGAGTTATCTCAAGGGATGATCCTAGCAGCATCACATGGGGACCAGCTTACGCTCGCGACCGTTCCTGAGAACATGCCTAACGGTGCGATTGTAAAATAAAGTGATGGAGTAAGGATTAGTAGAATATGATAAATAACGATATAGAGTATAGATTGATCGAAGTGAAAGGCTAAACTTCAATTCAATCTATACTCAGTGAATTATATCGTTATTTATTGTTACTACGCGAAGACTAGTGGAGGTGAAGTCGTTGTCAGATCTTAATGTAGGACTTGCCTTTGTAGCTGGATTTGCATCATTTATTTCGCCTTGTTGTTTGCCGTTATATCCATCTTATTTGTCTTACATTACGGGAATGTCGGTTCAACAGCTCAAGACAGAGCAGAATAAAAAAGAGGTCCGATTTCGGACCCTTACACACACATTGGCTTTTATTCTTGGATTCTCTGTAGTTTTCTATACTCTAGGAATCGGAGCAGGTTTATTTGGACAATTTTTTACAGACAACAGAGGTCTAATTAGGCAATTATCAGCGATATTAATCATATTGATGGGGTTATTTTTGTTGGGTATTTTTCAGCCACGTTTCCTAATGAAGGAACGAAAAATGGATATGAAGTTCAAACCTGCTGGATATTTGGGTTCTTTCATTTTCGGAATAGGCTTCTCAGCGGGGTGGTCTCCCTGTATCGGTCCAATTCTTACCGCTATCATTGCTATGGCTGTAAGTGAGCCAGGAACATGGTTTAAACTGATTACAGCGTACACTGTAGGTTTCGCTTTGCCCTTTTTCATTCTAGCCTTTTTCATTGGTTCCACGAAATGGATATTGAAATATTCAAATCTGATGATGAAAATAGGTGGAATTCTTATGTTGCTAATGGGTATATTGTTGTTTACAGACCAAATGTACAAAATAACGATCTGGCTACAGCAGATTACACCGGATTGGTTAATATTTTAAGTGAAATAATCAATGTTTGCTGCAGGAAAATGTTCGAAAATCCGCTCTGTGATAAATTCACGCAGGGCGGTTTGTTGTTCTGCGGGATATACATATTTGTATTGTCCCCAGCGTCCCCATTTCGTCGTTCGTTTGGCAATGTCCATTTCCAATTTAGATTTGGGATAACGTTGTTCAATCAGAGTTTTAGCGGTTTTGGTAAAACGATGTTGTATTAATTCAAAAGTAAGATCCGTTGTGGCATCTTTAGGCAAAGTATCAGCGAGGCGCTGTAATAGATCCGCGTATCCTTCTTGCCAGCCCTCATACCAAATAATAGGTGCGATAATGAAACCAAGAGGATATCCTGCATGCGCTATTTTACCAGCGGCTTCAATTCTTTCAGCGAAGTGGGACGTGGCAGGTTCAAATTGGCGAATAACATAATCTGAATTAATACTGAAACGAATCCGTGTATGTCCATTGTGCTCGAGATGAAGGAGGGGATCGACATGATGAAACTTAGTTACGAAGCGGAGACGTCCCAGTTCTTCTTTGGCCATAAAAGTAATAAGTTCTGCTAATGAGCCTGTGATGTGTTCGAGTCCAACGGGATCAGAGGTACATGCCGCTTCGAAACGAGTAATATCTGGTGCTCTTTCATCAATGTATTGTTTAGCCGCCTCTAGAATATCATCTGTATTCACGTATACACGAATATAAGGTTTAGCCCCAAGTGTGGTCTGTAAGTAACAATAATGGCAATGCCCCATACAACCTGTAGAGATAGGAATGGCATATTCTGCGGAAGGTTTAGATTGATCAAATTTAAGTGTCTTACGTACACCCACGACGAGAGTTCTTTTAGCATTTTTGTACTTTTCTTGATCCGTTTCACCGGGTAAATTAGTAATACGATTATGGGAAGTTGTCATACGATAAGGAATATCCTTTTTCTTAACCCAGGCCATAATAGCGGCCCCTTTAGGATATTCAAGTGCACCAGGCTCAAAATATACAAGGTCTGGGATAAATGGCTTGGTAGCTCTAGGTTGTCTAGGTGGTCGTATACGTGTTTCTGTAGTCATGACAGCCAGCCTCCCAATAGGATATAAGACTATTCTGTATGAGAATAACCGATTACATTCGTGGCAAAAAAGGTCAGTTTCAAAAATCCTATGTTCTGCAGGACTTGCAAAGAGACTTCACAAACATGTATCATTAACAGAAGTATGTAAAAGGTATTAGATTCGGTTTATCAGAAGAAATGAGGGAAAAAGATGCCAACGCCTAGTATGGAGGATTATTTAGAGCGCATCTACAAATTGATCGATGAAAAAGGTTATGCGCGTGTCTCTGATATTGCCGAAGGCTTAGAGGTTCATCCATCATCGGTTACTAAGATGATCCAGAAATTGGACAAGGATGAATATCTTATTTATGAGAAATATCGTGGATTAATTCTAACAACCAAAGGAAAAAAAATCGGTAAACGACTTGTAGATCGCCATCAGCTTCTAGAACAATTTTTGACTATAATTGGTGTTCAGGAACAAAATATTTATGCAGATGTTGAAGGAATCGAACATCATTTGAGCTGGGATTCCATTACGCAGATTGAGATGCTTGTAGAATATTTCAAGAGGGATGAGCAGCGCGTTCAAGATTTACGAAATGTACACAATGAACTCGTTCGTGATTCTTAAGTAAGGCATCTGTCCCCCTTCCAAGAGACAGGTGCCTTTTCAATTGTAATCGTTGTAATTATCAGAAATCTAAAATCTCGGAGGTATAATATGAAGTTTAGTAGATGGGTCATTCTAGCACTAATATTCATAGTATTGTTCCCCCTAACTAGTCGTTCGTCACAGGCACAGTCCGTCAAGTCTATTAGTATCATACTGGATGGAGTTCGGCTAACGAGTGATGCTGCTCCTTATATTGTTCCTAAAGCTAATGTAACGATGGTACCCCTGCGTGTCATTAGCGAAGGTTTGGGAGCATCCGTTGGATGGTCGCAAAGCACGAAGACGGTGACCGTAAAGAATGCAGAGGCATCTATTAAGTTAACAAGTGGTAACAAGACAGGGCTTGTGAACGGAGCATCAGTGTCATTAGATGCTTCAGTACAGATCAAGCAAGGACATGTCATGGTTCCGCTACGTTTCATTGGTGAATCACTTGGATTGCAGGTAGTGTGGAACCAGACGGCACAAAGTGTTACGTTGAGCAGCGGAGTGCCTTCTGATGGAGGAGGTACTGGAACTGACAATAACGGTAATCCAGATACAAGTTCTCTTCGGGGAGTTTGGATTTCAAGTGTGTATAATCTTGACTGGCCTTCTTCTAATTCTTATGGAAAAATAGATCAACAAAAGACAGATTTCAGCAATTTGTTGGATAGTTTACAAGCTATCGGGTTGAACGCAGTTTTCGTACAGGTTCGTCCATCTGGAGATGCCCTATATCCTTCGACATTAGTACCTTGGTCCAAGACGTTAACGGGGACACAGGGCAAAGATCCTGGTTACGATCCTCTGCAATATATGATTAATGAGGTGCATAGTAGAGGTATGCAATTCCATGCATGGTTTAATCCATTCCGTGCCAATACAGATACTTCTACTGCTAAGCTTGCAAGTAACCATGTGGCGATGACACATCCAGAATGGATTGTGAATACAAAAAATCAGCTCATTATTAATCCAGGTATCCCTGATGCTCGCCGTCATGTGATCAATGCTATTATGGAAGTCGTGAATAATTACGACATTGATGGCGTACATTTGGACGATTATTTCTATCCTACAGGTGTGACATTTAATGATGCTATCACTTTTATAAATTATAATTCTAAAAAAATTTCCAATAAAGAAGACTGGCGCCGGGATAATGTAAATCAATTTATTCAGCAGCTAGATCAATCCATACATGCGGTGAAGCCTTCTGTCTCTTTCGGTGTAAGTCCTTTCGGTGTATGGCGTAATAAAGCATCAGACATTACAGGATCTGATAGTAAAGCGGGTATCACGGCATATGACGATTATTATGCCGATGTCAGAGCATGGATTCAGAATGGTTGGGTTGATTATATATCCCCCCAAATTTATTGGAGTCTTACGAATAAGAATGTACAGTATGATACGCTAGTTAAATGGTGGTCTACCGAGGTTAAGGGTACCGATGTTAAGTTATATATTGGTCATGCACCTTATAAATTAGGAACACCTGAAATAGGCTGGCAGAGTGCCGATGAAATCATTAATCAATTGAAATATAATGAGGATGATCCCAATGTGGAAGGCAGTATCTTTTTCAGTGCCAAAAATATTATGGGGAATCCACTAGGACTAATTCCAGCACTATCAGATTACTATAAATAACATGAGCTTGTGTATATAAATAGTCATAAGACAGCCCCCGACACTCATACATAATATTATGGATGAATGGACGGGGGTTTGTCTTATTTATGCTAATAAATGCGGTATTTGAAGGTGGAGGCGTGAAGGGGATATCTCTTGCTGGTGCTGTTAGATCAGCGGAGCAGTCTGGAGTGGTCTTTAATCGAGTAGCTGGGACGTCCTCAGGCTCCATTGTGGCTTCTTTATTGGCGGCTGGGTATTCTGCAACAGAGATGATTCATATCATCCAGGAGATGCCGTTTGCTTCTTTTCTCAAAAGGTCCCCTATATTTAATGCAAGACTAGTTGGACCTGCGGCACGTGTTCTAATAAAAAAAGGGTTATATTCAGGAGATGCGTTAGAACAATGGATTCGTGGTATCTTATTGGCAAAGGGTGTAAAAACGTTCTCTGATCTGCCGAAGGGAAAATTGCTTATTGTCGCTTCGGACATTACCAATGGTAAGATATTAATTCTGCCGGATGGTCTCTTCCAATTAGGGTTCGACCCTGCTAGGTTCGATGTGGCTATAGCGGTTAGGATGAGTACGAGTATCCCGTATTTTTTTGATCCTGTGAGGTTAAGATTATGTGGGGATGCAGCGAGAGGGAAATCATTCACAGAGCAATTCGTATATATCGTGGATGGTGGGTTGTTGAGTAATTTCCCACTCTGGCTGTTCGATGAGCCGTCCGTAAACAGCCTCGGACTACCCATTCCGACCATAGGGTTCCAGATGGTTGGGAAGCAAGAGGGGAGGCCACATCGTATTCGAGGGCCTTTTAGCATGCTTCAAGCTGTATTTGAGACGATGCTGTCGGCCCATGATGAAAGGTACATTGAAAAAGATAAAATATTTCGTACGGTCAAGATCCCTACACTTGGTGTTAGTAATACAAATTTTCATATTACAGCGGAAGAAAGTATGCAATTATATGATTCAGGATTTGAAGCAGGAAATAAGTTTTTTGGGTCATGGAAGCCCTGAAGGATCGAAGTAAGATGAGCGTATTATATAAGAAGGCCTCTGCTATAATCTCAATTGCGATTATAGCAGAGGCCTTTGTGTCTTATAGAGGTTCAGAAAGTTGTAGTCTTTTTAATGATATTTAGGCGTTTGATCGTCATTCTTTCCTTTTTGACCTTCGATGACTTGGAAAGGGTAGTTCTTATGTTTCTTAGCTATAGGTCCTGTCGTACTCTTCCTAGCTGTTGAAGCAACCTTTTCCATCGTTTTTTTAGAAGGTATAATCTTTGGTTTGCTCTGTTGTGGTTGTCGCTTTGGTAGAAACTTATACAGCAGAAATAGTACACCAATCACGAGCACTAGGATCAAGTAGTTGCGAAAATTAACAAACATATCAGTAATTAATCCATACACAGCTAAAATGATAGCTGTCCAAAAGATGATAAATTGTCTTTTCATCGAATCCTCATCCTTTCACGGTGTCTAAAACTCCGTTTCTGAGGGGCTCACTTACCTCCGCATTACCTAGCTTCGCATCCAATTCAAGCATCCGATTAAAAGAAGCGATAGAGACCTCTACGTGGGCATCTAAGGGTTCCTTTGTTGTAAGAAGCTGAAGCCATAGACCTGGATAGCCAAGATATCGAAGGACGGGTACTTCTCTAAGAGAATTTGTAAGCTTCAGAAATTCAAATGATACGGCAATGACAACGGGGAGAAGGATGACCCGTTGCAGTACTCTCTCCAGCATATTATCCCAAGGAACGATAGAATATATGACCACTCCTAGAATAATGGTTAGCATCATGAAGCTACTTCCACAGCGATAATGAAGACGAGTATGTTTCTGTACGTTGGCAACGGTTAATTCCTCGCCTGCCTCGTACGTACTGATGACCTTATGCTCTGCTCCGTGATATTGGAATAGTCGTTTAACTACAGGAGTGAGTGTGATGGCCCATAGATAGACTAATAACAGTGCAATCTTGATAACACCTTCAATTAAATTATGAACAATATAATTCTCGAACATTTTCCCGAATAGAAAGCTCTCTACAAATACAGGGACTAATGTAAATATGAGTTTACTAACGATAAAGGAAATAACACCAACAGCTGCAACACCTAGCATCATAGTCAAACTCATGCTAGATTCTTCCTTTTCCTTTTGCTTAGCACGCTCTTCAGGTTCTAACTCATCATCGGCATAAGCGTCAGCCGAATAGGTTAGATGTTTAGAGCCTTTGGCACTTGAATCTATAATACCTACAATACCGCGAATGAATGGGATTTTACGAATTTTTTGAAGCCATGATTTATCTTGACGCGGTACCTCCAGAAATGTAATCTCTTGATTTTTACGCCGTACAGCCGTTACGTTAACATGCTTTCCACCAAACATAACGCCTTCAATGACGGCTTGGCCACCGTAACTGACAGGTTTTGACTCTTGAGGCAACGTTTTCACCATCCCTAAGTTGTTTTATTCTTATTGTAGCGAATTTCGTCTACAATATCTAGTTTCGATGGTGCAGAGGCTAAATATTGATATTCCTTATCTATGGGACTGACTCTCCCAATAATTGCACATACTACGGAAAGATGAAAAAGTGGAAATCTAACCATGTATAAGGAGAGTCATGAATTGATGAAGCAACAACAACCACATCACTATCATACGAATGCTTTTGCATTTGCGCTTGAGCTTGGTTTTTTTGCTGGTATCATATGGGGAGCTGTTCATTGGTTATGTTATTCGCTTAAATTCACAATGATCATACCGGCATTTCTAGCAGAACCATTCTTTAAGCATGTATTCTTAAAGACAGGAGCGGGGCATCTCATTGGGTGGCTATTCTTTATATTCATGTCTATTATTGCAACGATTATTTATGTGCTTATTTTTCGGAAGATGAAAGGTCCATGGCCGGGGTTAGCCTATGGAGTACTCTGGTGGATCATTCTTTTTGTCGCAGTAGGCCCATTTATCGATCTGGTGAAGCCGATTACTGTTCAGACAATAGATAGCATTATCACGGAATTTTGCTTATTTATGCTATGGGGACTGTTCATTGGATACACCGTCGCTATGGAATTCACGGATGAACGCATGCGGGAACCTAAGAAAGTAGGTAATTGATCGGAAGCGGGACTTCTCAAGTATGCATCCGCTATGGTAAAATAGCAGATGGTTATTTGATAATAAGGGTGGGAATACGATAGTGAGAACCATATGGGTAATCAACGGACCAAATCTTAATCTGCTGGGAATGCGAGAACCGGGGATTTACGGGTCAGACAGCCTACAAACGATTGAGACGAACCTTCAGCAACAAGCCGTGAGTTTGGAAGTGAAGCTGACATTTTTTCAATCCAATCATGAAGGTGCTATTATTGACTGGATCCACGATGCGATAGGTAAAGCAGATGGCATTTTACTAAATCCAGGTGCGTTGACTCATTACAGTTATGCTGTACGTGATGCGATAAGCTCTGTACGTATTCCTACTGTAGAGGTACACTTATCCAATATTCATTCTAGGGAGACTTTTAGACATACGTCTGTGATCGCTCCAGTAGCCATCGGGCAAATTGCGGGATTTGGTGCAGTAAGCTATGAGCTTGGTCTGATTGCGCTGGTACGCCATTTGGAAACTCAGAGGCAGGCAGTAGTATAGAAATTCCTTTAAATGCGTGACAACCTCTTCAAGATGTTGTAGACAAGGAGATTACATGATGGAGAATCTGCGAGTACAGAAGTTGCGTCAAGCGATGCAGTACAGGAATGTAGAAGCTATGTTTATTAAAAGTCCAATTAATCGTCGTTATTTAACAGGATTTACTGGATCAGCAGGATATGTGCTAATTACGCATCATGAAGCGTACCTGCTTACCGATTTTCGGTATATGACGCAAGCACCACAACAAGCTAAAGGTTATACTGTGGTTGAACACGGACCTAAAGTGATGGAAACGGTTAAGGAACTTTTGTCCGCCAACAAACTGGATAAGCTTGGATTTGAGCAAGATGATGTGACTTATAGTGAATATACCTCATTCTTGGCCCAACTTCAGCCTGAAGTTACATTAGTACCTGTAAGTGGTCTAGTAGAACAACTTCGGATGTTCAAAGATGCTGCAGAATTAAAGGTTATGCAACGTGCTGCTGATCTAGCAGATGCTACATTCAGTCATATACTCAATGTGGTGAAGCCGGGGATGACTGAACGTGATGTGGATCTGGAAATGGAATTCTATATGCGTAGCCATGGAGCTACGGCATCGTCTTTTGATACTATAGTAGCCTCAGGTGAACGTTCATCCATGCCACATGGCGTTGCAAGTGAACGTGTTATTGAAGGCAACGAATTCATTACGTTTGATTTTGGAGCTCTTCTGGATGGCTATTGTTCTGATGTTACTCGAACCATTGCCTTGGGAAGCCCTAAGCCGCAATTGAAAGAAATTTATGATATTGTGTTGGAAGCTCAACTTCATACTTTGGAGCACATTAAGTCAGGTATGACGGGGCGTGAAGCAGATGCATTGGCCCGCGATATTATTACTAAGTACGGTTATGGTGAGCAATTTGGACATAGCACTGGGCATGGTCTGGGAATGGAAGTGCATGAATCCCCTAGATTATCCAAATTGAGCGATGATATTTTGCAGCCTGGTATGGTAGTGACGGTTGAACCTGGAATTTACTTGCCAGGCATCGGTGGAGTTCGCATTGAGGATGATATCGTAATTACAGAAACGGGAATCGTCATCTTAACCAATTCCAGCAAAGAGTATACGGTTTTAAAGGGTTAAACATGCACTACATATTTCAATAGGAGGTTTTTTTATATGATATCAGTAAACGATTTTAAGACAGGTCTAACAGTAGAAGTTGAGGGTGATATCTTCACAGTTATAGAATTTCAACACGTAAAGCCGGGTAAAGGCGCAGCGTTTGTTCGCTCCAAGTTGAAGAACTTGCGTAACGGAAATACAGTTGAGCGTACATTCCGTGCAGGTGAATCCATCGGACGTGCCCAAATTGAGAACCGTGCTGTACAGTATCTATACGGAAGTGGTCAAGAGCATTCCTTCATGGATAATGAAACTTATGATCAATTTACTTTGACTAGTGAGCAACTTAAATGGGAATTGAATTTCCTAAGAGAGAACATGAACGTAAACATCATCAGCTACCAAGGTGAAATTCTAGGTATTAATCTGCCACATACGGTAGAACTGAAGGTTGTTGAGACTGAACCAAGTGTGAAAGGAAATACGGCTCAAGGTGCTACGAAGAGCGCTAAATTGGAGACGGGATTAAGTGTTCAAGTTCCTCTTTTCATAAATGAAGGCGATATGCTGATTATTGATACTCGTGAGGGTAAATATAGCTCGAGAGCATAATTCGTGTAATTTAATTGGGAATTATTTCTGTGAAAGTCCTCCACCGTGTGATGCGGAGGGGGATTTTTTGATCTATATAACTAAAAAACATTGACTAACGCAATCCCTTTCGTATTATACTGATTTAAAGCACAATAAAAAGATGAATGTTTAAACTGAGTGGGGAGTGAATCGAAGTTGTCACTGTACGTTATGAAATTCGGAGGTAGTTCCGTAGGAAATACGGAACGAATGCAGCGTGTCGCTAAGCGTATTGTCGAGAAGCAAGATGAAGGTCATCAATGTGTTGTAGTTGTATCTGCTATGGGAGATACAACGGATGATTTAATTGAACAGGCCATGGCTCTGAATCCAGAACCAACAGCTCGTGAGATGGATATGTTAATGACAACAGGAGAACAAATATCGATGTCATTGTTGTCGATGGCTGTTCAAAGCCTTGGTCGTGAGGCCGTATCTTTCACTGGATGGCAAGCAGGATTCCGAACTGAGGCTGTACACGGGAAAGCCCGTATTATTGATATTCTTCCAAGCCGAGTTCAAGAAGCGTTAGCTCGTGGTCAAATTGTTGTAGTCGCTGGATTCCAAGGGATGACAGAGGATGGGGAGATCACGACATTTGGTCGGGGCGGCTCAGATACAACAGCAGTCGCTTTAGCCGCTGCAATAAATGCAGATGTCTGTGAAATATATACAGATGTAGACGGTATATATTCAACAGATCCACGTATTGTGAAATGTGCTCGTAAGCTAAAGGAAATTTCATATGACGAAATGCTGGAACTTGCTAACTTAGGGGCTGCAGTACTTCATCCGCGTGCGGTTGAGTATGCTAAGCATAATCATGTTCGTCTAGTAGTAAGATCCAGTTTTAACAATAATGAAGGCACGGTTGTGAAGGAGGAGGCTAGCATGGAACAAGGCGTAGTAGTTAGTGGTATTGCCTACGATAAAAATGTGGCACGGATCAGTATTTTAGGTGTAGCAGATTATCCAGGAGTACTCGCAGAGGTGTTTGGAGCTTTGGCACAAGCAGGGATTAATGTAGATATTATCGTCCAAAGTGGCGTTCAGAATGGAGAAGCTGATTTCTCCTTTACGGTATCTAAATCAGAGAGTGAAAGTGCTTTATCTGTGATTCAAGGCCTTAAAGGTGGGCTCCCTTATCGTGAAGTAACTTCGGAAGAGAATCTCGTCAAGGTGTCGATTGTGGGCGCAGGAATGATTAGCCACCCGGGAGTTGCTGCACAAATGTTCGACGTTATTTCTAAACAAGGAGTAAGTATTAAGATGGTTAGTACGTCTGAGATCAAGACTTCTTGTGTCATCGATGGAGGTAATTTAGAAGAAGTAATCAAGGCGCTGCATACGGCCTATAATCTTGATACGGATGTACAAGTATTTGTAGGTGGTCCTCAGGATCGTCGCTAATAACTAGACATAGTAATAGTTATACCAGGAAAGTGGGTATTGTCCTTGACATAGGACAGTACCCATTTTTTTCTTTATTTTTAGCATTTATTCGGCATTAGAGCTATCTTAAAGAATAAAAATTGTCTTAATGTAAATCATAGTGGAATAGGGATTAAGTACGCTAATTAGTGTTACTTAACTATAGGGACAAAAAACAGAGAGGTTGTGTGATGAATGAGCTGGTTATGGTCGCTAATTATGGGTGGTATTATCGGTTGGATCGCAAGTTTAATTATGGGGCGTAATATTCCGGGAGGTGTTATCGGTAATATTATAGCTGGATTTATTGGTGCGTGGTTAGGTTCTCTGATCTTTGGTAAAATGGGGCCAGTCATCGGAGGTTTCTATTTCGTTCCTGCCTTGATTGGTTCGATTATTCTTGTTGCGATTGTTAGTCTCATTATGGGCAGAAGAAAAGCTTGATGACATTGATTTAAATCAGATGGATAAAGCCTTCAACTTGAATTCAAGTTGAAGGCTTTTTTGCTATGCAAGTGAAGGGGGCATTCTCCCAAAATACAATATCTAAAAAGAGAGATTTCAGCATATATATGAATAGGGCATGAAAATGAAGGAGGTTACTAGGTTGGACAAGTTCGTTACCAGCATGGCAACTCTAAGAGTTGTATCGGGAAGTATTGAAATCGCAGCAGCCTTGTTCATGTTTAAAGTAGGACAGGTTGATAAGGCACTTGCGATTAATACGATGTTAGCTTTTGTAGGACCGACAGTCCTTATACTTACGACAGCGATTGGGCTCGTAGGGATGGCTGACAAACTATCATGGGCGAAAATAGGTTGGATTTTAGTGGGCGTTACGTGTCTCTTAATTGGTGTTCTGAAAAAATGATAGATTCTCTGGCATAAAAGTGAAGTACAAGCATAAATATGAAGTATGAAAATATCTACTGAACGCCATGTGAAAAGAGATGGAATAGGGGTTCACAAGAAAAGGGCAGCTCGGGGGTAGTCATGATGAATATGAATTGGTTGGAATTATTTCCTGAGCCGATTAAATCACTTCTTCAACAGCTTCCAGCTTCTATGCTAGACGAAATGGAAGAAGTGCGAATTCGTGAAGGGAGACCGCTGGAGATTAATTCTGCAGGTGAGCACCACTTTCTTACATTAGGTGGAAAATTGACGTTTGATGTCGAAGAGGCCTACAAGCCAGCTAGAGAAGACAGTCATCGTCTCTTAGATCGAATTAGCAATCATTCCTTGTATACGATGGAAGAAGAACTTCGTAAAGGATTCATTACTATACCGGGTGGACATCGTATTGGCTTAGCAGGGAGAACGGTTCTCAGTAGTGGGAAAGTGGAACACCTGCGAGACATAAGTGGATTTAATGTTCGGATAGCTAGAGAAATTCGTGGGGTAGCTAACGCTATTCTACCGTATTTACTGGATTTTAAAGACAAAAGAGTGATGCATACCCTGATTATGTCCCCACCGCAGCATGGAAAAACAACACTCATAAGAGATATGGCAAGGCAAATTAGTAGTGGTAGTTATGAAGGTTCGTCTGTGAAATGGCGAGGAATGAAGGTAGGTATTATTGATGAACGTTCTGAAATAGCGGGCAGTTTGCGAGGCGTACCTAGTTTTGATGTGGGACCTCGCACGGACGTGATGGATGGTTGTCCAAAAGCCGAGGGAATGATGATGATGATTCGTTCTATGTCACCTGAAGTGTTATTAGTGGACGAGATCGGACGTATTGAAGATGTAGAAGCGATTACGGAAGCTCTTCACGCGGGTATATCGATCATTGCGACAGCACATGGATCCAGCGCAGAAGAACTTTCTCAACGACCAGCTTTGGCGGGGCTCATTGAGAATCGAATGTTTGAGAAGTATGTGATTCTTAATCGGAATGCTGGGGAGCTTACCTTTCGAATTCTGGATCGACAGCAGCGTTCTATACAACTTCCTCGTTATTCATCGAAGGGGTGATGAGTTAATGCTTAAGTTATTAGGTGCGATGTTGATCTTATTGTCTGGAACGCTAGCAGGATTCTATAAAGCAAGACAGTTTGAACGAAGACCAAGGCAGATTCGAGAATTGATTCTCGCTTTGCAGCGCTTAGAGACAGAAATTACGTATGGCTTCACACCCTTACCTGAGGCGATGAGTAAAATGGGGGCCCAGATGAAAGAGCCATTGAGCGCCTTATTTGCAAGCGCGGCTCGGTCTATGAACTCGTCACAAGGGCTAACAGCGCAAGAGAGTATCGAGCATGCTCTAACGTTACATTGGAAGAATACATCCATGAAGGTGGCTGAGAGGGATGTTCTACATCAATTAAGCTTCACTTTAGGTACAAGCGATCGTCAGGATCAGATTAAACATATCGCATTAGCTTCACAGCAATTGAAGCATGAAGAAGCAACATCAAGAGAGGACCAGGCGAAATATGAAAAAATGAGTAAAAGTTTGGGACTTCTTGTCGGAGCACTAATCATCATTTTGATCTTTTAGCGAGGTGCAGGGAATGAACATTGACGTGAACGCAATTTTTCAAATTGCGGGAATCGGCATCATCATAGCTATGATTCACACGGTTCTCAAACAGATGGGGAAAGAGGATATGGCTCACTGGGTGACGCTCATAGGTTTTGTGGTGGTGCTGTTCATGGTCGTGCGGATGCTCGATACCTTGCTACAGGAGATAAAATCTATTTTCTTGTTCCAGTAGGGGATACATTATGGAAATTATACAAGTAGTAGGGCTGGGACTCATATCCACCATTCTCATTCTGACGATTAAAGAACAGAAACCGATGTTTGCTTTTTTACTGACGGCATCCACGGGTATTATTATATTCCTTTTCCTTATTGGTAAAATTGCTACTGTTGTTGGAGAGTTAGAACGGATGGCTGAAGCAGCAGGTGTTCAAATGATTTATTTGAAAACCATTCTCAAAATTATTGGCATCGCCTATATTGCTGAATTTGGATCTCAAATCGTTAGAGATGCAGGTCAGGAGAGTATTGCAGCCAAAATAGAACTCGCCGGCAAGGTGCTCATTATGGTGCTTGCAATACCGATTATCGGCATCATCATCGAAACTGTCATGAAGCTGCTGCCGACCTAAGAAAGTGGGATAGAGCCATGTTAGGACGACGAACTTCAGGGAGAATCGTAGTAAAAGGGTTAATCACGATCTTCTTGGTATTGCTATTATGCGGTGGAGGTACACTCTACGCTGATGCCCCTTCCGAGGATCTAGTGAAAGAGCAAGCCCAACAAATACCTAAAGATCAAGTAGAAACGTATTGGAATGAATTGATGAAAGATTACGGAGGGTTTTTTCCAGATGAAAAGGTACCCTCCTTCATGGATATGCTGCTTCCCGGGGGGAAGGGGCTCGGATTTAAAAACATTTTGTCAGGATTAGTTTCATTTTTCTGGCATGAAGTTTTACTAAATGGAAAGCTGTTAGTATCGATCGTTATCTTGAGCATAATGAGTATGATTCTTGAGACGCTTCAGACGGCATTTGAGCGAAACAACGTGAGTAAGGTGGCTTACTCTCTCTGTTATATGGTTATTCTGGTAATTGCTATCAACAGTTTCTCGGTGGCGATTGGATACGCCAAAGGGGCGATCAGTCACATGATTGATTTTATGATGGCGATGCTACCCCTGTTATTCTCTTTACTAGCTTCTATGGGGAATGTCGTAACGGTATCGGTGACACATCCATTAATTATTTTCATGATTCATACCGTAGGTACACTCGTATATACAGTCATATTTCCACTCTTGTTCTTCTCGGCTGTACTGCATTTAGTAAGTTCCCTTTCGGATAAATATAAGCTCACACAAATGGCAAATCTTCTTCAGCGAATTAGTGTGGGGCTTCTGGGAGTACTACTAACGATCTTTCTAGGTGTAATCTCGGTACAGGGGATGACAAGCTCCGTAACGGATGGAGTCACCATTCGTACCGCTAAATATATATCAGGTAGTTTCATCCCAGTCGTTGGTAAGATGTTCGCAGATGCAACGGATACTGTCGTATCCGCATCAGTACTCGTTAAGAATTCAATTGGTTTAGCCGGAGTCATCATCATCATTTTTATATGTGCCTTCCCAGCTATCAAGATATTAACATTAGCTCTGATCTACCAAGTAGCCGCTGCGATTATGCAACCCTTGGGCGACACACCTATCGTGACATGTCTCCATACCATTGGGAAGAGTATGATCTACGTATTTTCGGCCATGGCCGTTGTTAGTTTAATGTTCTTTCTGGCGATAACCATTCTGTTAATGGCGGGTAACGTAACTGTCATGATGAGGTGAGGAGGAACGCTTGATATGACCTGGCTTGGTGGTTGGATGAGAGAAGTAATTATGATTGTGCTCTTGGCGATATTCGTGGATATGATCCTGCCAAGCCGCTCGATGGAGCGTTATGTCAAGCTAGTACTGAGTTTACTTATTCTGCTTACACTAATGGGGCCAATGATCAGTTTACTGACAGATTCACCCGCTAATAAGTTGAATATAGCCTTACTCCAACAAGAAAGTAATTCTGGACAGCTCAAGGCAAAAAATGAGAAGACGCTAAGCCAAATTCTAGCTCAAGGTGAGCAGATAAAGCATAACCAGCAGAACCAGAGCTTACTATGGGCTGGAGAAGAGGTCGCGCGGCAGATGAAGGAGCAGTTACGGAATAAGACGGGAAATGAAGTTCAGGAGGTAAAGGTGATGCTGGCATTACTTCCTTCTGAAAGAGATGCTAATGCGCAGGTGCCGACAATCACCTCGGTAGACGTTACGCTACGTCCATCTAATCCATCTAAGCAAGTGGAGACAAGAGAAGATGTGAATATCTCAGTGGCTCCCGTTGAAGAAGTCAAAGTGGATGTGGGTGCCTTGTTACCTGAAGAAGAGAAAGCAGAAAAGGAAGACAATCAAGCGCTTGAAGCTACAGAAGTATCTGGTCAGGAAGCTGAGGGAACGGAAGATATAAGAAAAATTCTTATGACCGAATGGAATCTGGATGCCGAGCAAATTGTAGTTCAAGGAGATCCGATGGATGACAAAATATGAAGGGGGTGAGCGAACTTGGGGAATTGGTTTAAAAAGGTCGAACAGTGGATTGGTGTTGGATCAGGCGGTGCGAAACGAATTTCAGTATTTCGGTGGCTCATTATTCTAGGCTTGGTTGGTGTGGCTATTGTGTTATTCAGTTCATTCGTCAATGTAAAGAAGATAGATAACGAGAACACGGGGAGAGAACCACCAACATCAGATCCGGCGCAGGAAACGTTCCAAAATACGAATATGCAAACAGACTCTTTTGGAGCGATAGAAGAGGCATTTCAGAATAAGATCAAGGTCATATTGGAGAATGTTGTAGGTGTAGGGACGGTAGACGTGTTAGTTACTGTGGATTCAACCGAGGAGATTGTCATTCAGCGGAATGTGAAGGATTCTCAACAACAGACTGAGGAAAATGACGCTAATGGTGGCAAACGGCATACCACCCAATATACACGTGATGGGGAAATCGTAACCTACGAATCCGCCGGTAGTGAGACACCCATTATCACGAAAAAAGTACAGCCGAAAATTCGTGGTGTGTTGATTGTAGCTAAAGGTGCTGAGAATGAAGTTGTCCGAAATTTGATAGTAAATGCAGTCGAAAAAGGTCTGAATGTGGCAGGTTATCGTATTTCGGTTGTACCTCGTAAACAGGAATGATTTTTATCCATTTATTTACAAAATGAAGGAGGAAGTTCATAATGAATAACAAGAGACAAACAATTTGGTTGGTGTCCATGTTAAGTTTAATGGTGGTTCTCTCAGCATATTACTTATTTACAGAGGATTCAGGTTCTTCGACCATGCCTGTTGCGGACAGTCAGCAGGTCGTAGATCAGCAGAACATTGGTGATAAAGTTGTTGTTACTGAGGTAGTAACAGATGGTGTGAATAGCACAGCGACTACGGAGGAGACTGATGCAACGGCTACGACCACAGAGACGAAGGAAACAACCGATGTGGCCATTAAGGAAGATACTGCGGTGAAAACGGAAGTCGATAAGCCAGCGCCAGAAACAGATAAGACAGCTGCTGTAGACGTTCCAGAGAATGCAAAAAATGATGATGAGATTCTGAAAGAAGTTGCTTCTCAAGCTGCTTCCAGTAGTACCCTACTTGATTCTTACAGACTGGATCGTGTCCAGACTAGTGAGAAAGAACAGAATGATCTATACGCAACAATCAACGATATGAACAACAATGATCCAGAGAAGAGTGCTATAGCGAATGATCAACTCAGAAGTCTTGAAGAGAAAGAAACGAAAATAACGAGTATCGAAGAGGAACTTTACCAGCAATATGGTGGTGCAGTTGTGAAAGAGGAAGAAGATCATTACAAAGTGCTGGTATTAAGTGAGAAATTAGATGTGAAGCAAGCTGTAAATATTGTCGATTTAGTTATGAAAGAGCTGAATGTTTCTCAAGATAAGGTTAGTGTACAGTATGTTAGTCCATAATTAGAATGTGCGTAAAGAGTCCGGGGGCAAACTTGGACTCTTTCCATTTCTTCGGTTTGTGATATAATACATAACGTTATGTGTATAAATTGCACTAACTACGGTTTTGTGAAAGCTGAAGGAGTGAATCCAGAATGTTTAAGTTGAATGAGATTAAGGAATTGATTAAGTTAGTAGACGAGACCTCCGTACATGAGTTGGAGATCGAATCCGAAGGCACACGTCTATCCATTCGTAAACCAGGGAAAACTGAAATTGTAAACTTTCAATCGTCGATCCCACAGTCATACCAGGCAGCCCCTTTACAGGTTCAGCAATCATCGAATCCTGCGATTAGTGATTTGAACTCAGGCAGCGAGTCTGCAGCGGCAGATTTATCATCCTCATTACATAAAATTGTATCCCCAATGGTGGGTACTTTCTACAGATCTGCATCTCCTGAAGACGCTCCATTTGTAAGTGTTAGAGACAAAGTCCAAGGGAAATCTACAGTTTGTATAATTGAAGCTATGAAGCTTATGAATGAATTGGAAGCAGAAGTGACTGGCGAAATTGTTGAAATTCTAGCCGAGAACGGACAACTAGTAGAATTTGGTCAACCTCTTTTCTTGGTGCGAGCAGAGTAAAAATGAATGCTTAAGTAAAAGTGGCTTATAAGTAAGTTTTCCGTTGGAAAACTTTTGAGGAGGATACCCGCAATGAAATTTCATAAAGTGCTCGTAGCGAACCGAGGAGAAATTGCGGTTCGTATTATCCGGGCTTGTCGTGAACTTGATATATCAACGGTGGCGGTTTATTCAGAACCTGATAAAGATTCTCTGCATGTCCGCCTAGCAGATGAAGCCTATTGTATAGGTCCAACATTATCCAAAGACAGTTACTTGAATATCACCAATATTATGAGTGTTGCGACACTAACAGACTGTGATGCTATTCATCCAGGTTATGGATTCTTAGCTGAGAATGCTGATTTCGCTGAAATCTGTGAATCATGCAACATTACATTTATCGGTCCTTCCGCAGAGGCGATTACCAAAATGGGTGACAAATCAGTGGCTAAATTGACGATGAAGGAAGCTGGGGTTCCCATTATACCTGGTTCTGATGGTATCATAGATAATCTAGAAGAAGCTGTTATGATTGGCCGTGATATCGGTTATCCCTTAATTATTAAGGCGACGGCTGGCGGTGGAGGTAAAGGGATTCGCATTGCTGAAGACGAGGATGCACTTGTTAAGCAGATCACTGCAGCGCAGCAAGAAGCTCAAAAGGCGTTCGGGAATGCAGGCGTGTATCTAGAGAAGTACTTGACAGGTATGAAGCATGTGGAAATTCAGATCATAGCTGATAAACACGGACACGTTGTACATTTAGGTGAGCGAGATTGCTCCATTCAACGTCGTAGACAGAAATTACTTGAGGAAGCACCTTGCCCAGTCCTATCACAGGACATTCGTGAACGTATGGGAGAAGCTGCTATACGTGCTGCTAAATCAGTACATTATTCTGGTGCAGGCACGCTTGAATTTCTGCTTGGTACAGATGGTCAGTTCTACTTCATGGAAATGAACACTCGTATTCAGGTGGAGCATCCTGTGACTGAAATGGTAACTAGTGTGGATTTGATTAAGGAAATGATTTCTGTAGCAGAGGGACATTCGCTGTCATTTACACAAGAAGATATCACGATTCGTGGTGTAGCTATTGAATGTCGTATAAATGCTGAGGATCCAGATAAGAACTTTATGCCAGCACCGGGTAAAATTCAATTTTATTTGCCTCCAGGCGGACCGGGTGTTCGTGTCGATAGTGCGGCTTATCAAGGGTATACGATACCCCCGTACTACGATTCTATGATAGCGAAGCTTATTGTATGGGCTCCAACACGATGGGAAGCGATCGCGAAGATGAAACGTGCATTGTCTGAATTTGCGGTTGAAGGGATTCATACGACGATTCCATTTCATCAGAAATTGTTGAATCACCCAACGTTCATTGAAGGGGATTTCGACATCAAATTTCTTGAAGAGCATGAGATCTAAATGGCGGAATGACGTTTGTTATAATGACATCTAAATGATATAGTAGATTTAATAAAAAAGGCATTCCTGTTCGAATGTCGCGTAATCATATTTCGTAATTAAGAAATTCACTTGAAAGGTGTGTTGAGTTCATTATGAGTTTATTACCGACTGAATTTGAACGAACGGAAATCGGTGAGATTCAAATTGCACCTGAAGTCATTGAAGTCATTGCTGGATTAGCGACTGTAGAGGTCAAGGGCGTGGCTGGAATGAGCGGAGGGTTTGCTGGTGGTATCGCTGAGCTATTGGGTCGAAAGAACCTGTCCAAGGGCGTTAAGGTTGAAGTTGGACAACGAGAAGCAGCCATTGATGTATCTGTAATCGTTGAGTACGGGAACCGCTTGCCGGAAGTAGCAACTGAAATTCAGCGCAACGTGAAGCGTTCGATTGAGACAATGACTGGACTTACAGTGATTGAGGTAAATGTGCACATTCATGATGTACACTTTAAGAGTACGGAGAAGATGGATGAAGTAGAGTTTAGCCAGCGTGTTAAATAATGGAGTCTAGATAGAGTGAAGAACTAAAGACGAACTCTCTAACATAGGGGGCGAACTTTATATTCAGTCTATCTAGACACTCAAACCCCCGACATATCCTGTCGAGGGTTACTATAATTTAAGGAGGCTGGATTGTTCGTGGCCAAATTATTGGACAGACTCTTGCTATTTTTATATAGTTTAAGTATCGCTATACTAGCGGTATTAGCCATCCTCCAACTAAGTGGCGTTGTGCCATTTAATGAGATTGACTATGACAATGACACGATATTTGTTACCTCAATTATTGTGTTGGTTGTTCTCTTCCTACTTAGTATTCGATTCTTCTACATTTCTATTCGCCGTGATCGTAACTCTATTCCTTCTATTGATCAACGTACTGAATATGGTGAAATTCAAATCTCAGTTGAGACAATTGAGAATTTATGCTTGAAGGCAGCATCCAAAGTACGAGGTGTCCGTGATCTCAAAGCTCGTATTAGAGTAACGCAAGCAGGAATTGATATTACCATTCGTGCGGTTGTGGAGGGTGATCTTTCAATCCCAGTCATGACTTCTGATATTCAGAAGCAGGTTCATGATTATTTGCAAGAAACCACAGGGATCCCGGTAGCAAATGTCACTGTATACATTGCGAATGTAGCGCAGTCACCAAGTTTTAAGAGTAGAGTAGAATAGAGGTGAATTTCCCGATGTTTTGGAAAGAAATGTGGGAGAGTCACAGGGGACGATTGATTGGCGTCGCCGGTGGTATTTTATTCGGTTCTATATATTTGATCGCTGGTTTTTGGAATATGTTGTTCTTTGCATTGGTTGTGTTCATTGGATATACCCTCGGTAAGAGAAAAGACTTAAGTCAAAGTTCTCTCGTACATTGGAGAGAACTTGGACAATGGTTGTCTTCCCGTTGGCGTCCATTTAAGTGAACCCTATGATATGCTTCCTCCGGAAAAAGAGCTGCAATTCTTGACGCCCATTTTTTGGAGGGAAATTATCTAGGGTTTTTTTGTACAAATGTAAGTGAATAGGGTTATCCTTGATTCATATAGAAACAATAAAGGCAATTTGAGAAGTCTCAGGAGGAACGAGAACAATAATGAAAAGACGTATAGCTAGAGAGATCGTGGTGCAAAGCTTGTACCAAATGGAAATGAACCTGGTGGACAGTGAAGAAGCTGTGTCGACTTTACTTGAAGAGGCTTCAGAAGAAAATGAGACGGATCGTGTGATTAAAGATGAAATAAAGCTAAAGGAATATGTATTGGAACTTGTGAATGGAACATGGACTAATAAAGTCGCAATAGATGAATTATTGGGTCATTATCTGGTTGGATGGCAGATCAGTCGGTTGTCGCGTGTGGATCGTCAGGTGCTTCGTCTAGCTTCTTATGAAATGGTCTATCAAGATGATGTACCGGCTAAAGTGGTTGTCAATGAGGCAATTGATCTTGCTAAGCACTTCGGTACTGAAGATTCGGGTAAATTCGTTAATGGTGTGCTAGGTAACATGATTAAAGATTTGGATCAACTTAAAGAGCAACGTCACTAAATACAGACCATACAATTATGAATTCAAGGGAGAGAATATCATGACTGCAACAATCATTAGCGGTAAACAGGTATCTGATGAAATACGTGGTGGTATCGCTACGGTGGTACAAGAACTTGCTGGACAAGGCGTTGTTCCTGGGCTAGCGGTTGTATTGGTGGGCGAAGACCCTGCTTCTCAAGTGTATGTTCGAAATAAAGAGAAGGCATGTCATGATTTAGGATACTACTCTGAAGTTCATCGTTTAGAAGCACAGACTTCCCAAGCAGATCTATTAGCGCTAGTCGACAAGCTAAATGCGCAAGCAAATATTGACGGTATTCTTGTTCAACTTCCCCTTCCAAGCCATATTGAAGAGAAAGCGATTATCAATGCAATAGCTGTCGATAAAGATGTGGATGGTTTTCATCCCATCAATGTGGGTAATCTAGTTATTGGGGATGATAGTCTGCTTCCTTGTACACCCGCAGGTGTCATTGAATTAATCAAACGTGCTGGTGTGGAAATGTCAGGGAAACATGCGGTTGTTATTGGACGTAGTAACATTGTGGGTAAGCCTGTATCGCTATTACTTCAGCGTGAAAATGCTACCGTTACAATGTGTCACTCTCGTACAGCTAATATGGCTGAAATCGCTCGCCAAGCTGATATTCTGGTTGTTGCGATTGGACGGGCTAACTTTATTGATGCAAGCTTCGTGAAGCCAGGTGCGGTTGTCATTGATGTAGGTATGAATCGTCTTCCGAATGGTAAACTAGCTGGAGATGTTGACTTCGAGAGTGTCAAAGAAGTATCAGGCCCGATTACACCTGTACCTGGAGGCGTAGGTCCCATGACGATAACGATGTTAATGCAAAATACGCTGATTGCCGCCAAACGGCACCACGGATTGGCATAAAGGGAGATTCCCATGGAACAGCAAAAGGTATTATCCATTAAAGATTTGAATCGCTATATCCGGATGAAGCTAGATTCGGATGTGGTGCTATCTGATGTGTGGATTCGGGGTGAAATATCCAATTTCACTCATCATTCCAGCGGACATATGTATTTCACGCTAAAGGACGAGAGTAGTCGTATTCGTGCTATCATGTTTGGATCGCATAACCAAAAGCTTCCCTTCATACCTAAAGAAGGAGCGATGGTGATTGCAAGAGGGAATGTGACCGTCTACGAGCGTGATGGGCAGTATCAATTCTATGCCAACCATATGCAACCTGATGGGATTGGCAGTCTATATCTTGCTTACGAGCAACTTAAGAAAAAGCTAGAGGAGGAAGGATTGTTTGCATATGAACACAAGCAGACTCTTCCAGCTTATCCTAAGACCATTGGTGTCATTACGTCTCCAACGGGTGCTGCTGTAAGGGATATTATGATTACTCTGCAACGTCGATATCCACAAGTGAACATCATGCTATATCCGGTGCTAGTGCAAGGCAAAGGTGCTGCGCCCTCTATTGTGAAGGCAATCACGGCCATGAATAAATTAGCGGAAGCTGATGTGTTAATCGTGGGTAGAGGCGGCGGCTCCTTAGAAGAATTATGGGCTTTTAATGAGGAAGTAGTGGCTAAAGCGATATATCGATCCAAAATTCCGATTATATCCGCTGTGGGCCACGAGACGGACTTTACAATTGCGGACTTCGTCAGCGATCTTCGGGCGGCAACACCGACGGCTGCGGCTGAACTGGCTGTTCCCGTAGCAACCGAGATTAAGAGTCAGATCCAGCAACGTGAACGTCAATTGCGACAAGCGCTTAGACAACGCGTTCAACGGTATCGGCAGCGACTTAGTTCTTTGCAACGTTCACCTGTTCTTGTTCATCCGAAAAGGTCTGTGCTTCAGTACACCGAACGTTTGGATAGATTACACCAGCAATTTACGCGATCGATTCAGTCTCGTGTGAAGTTCAATCGCGAGCAGCAATCACGAGTTTACCATAGTCTATTAAGATTTAATCCGAAGGAACAAATAGCCGCGGCTAAGAAAAATGGAGACGCAAGCCATCGTCAGCTTCAATTGGCTATGCAATCCATTCTTAAGAGTAATCAATCGCAATTAGGTTCATCGATGAGACAGCTGGATGCTCTAAGTCCCCTAAAGGTGATGTCTAGAGGGTATAGCCTTGTTTACGATGAACAGGAGCAACACTTAATTAAGTCGGTCAAGGATGTTCAGCTTGGAGATGTAATGAAGATCAAAGTAAACGATGGACAACTTGACTGCCAGGTATGGGCGATAAAGGAGGAAGAGCAAGGTCATGGCGAAGGCAAAGGAAATTGAGCTTAATTTCGAGGATGCAATGAACCAGCTAGAGGAAATCGTGGGCGAGCTAGAGCATGGAGATGTCCCTTTGGAAAAGGCTATTGAATTATTTCAAAAGGGAATGGGGCTATCCCAGCTCTGCAGTAAGAAGTTAGAGCAGGTAGAGCACAAAATCGAAATGATCGTAGAAGAAGATGGTGAACTTCGGAAGAAGCCTTTCGGAGCTCCAGTTGACGGAGGTGAACCGCTTGAGTAATCAGCTTTCTTTTGACCAATATATTGCTGTAATAAGTGATAAAGTCACTTCGGCTTTATCTGATATTCTTCCATCTCAGTGGGATGTTCCTACTACGTTAAAAGAATCTATGACATACTCACTGCTTGCGGGTGGGAAGAGACTGCGGCCTATCCTTGTGATTGCAGCTTGTGAAGCGCTTGGTGGAAATAAGGAAGCTGCCCTTGAGGCAGCTTGTTCTGTTGAAATGGTGCATACATATTCTCTGATTCATGATGACTTACCTCCAATGGATAATGATGATTATCGACGTGGTAAGCTGACGAATCACAAAGTATATGGGGAAGCTATGGCAATACTGGCAGGAGATGGTCTGTTAACTCACGCTTTCTATCAGTTGATACAGCTCTCACGTAAGCATGGTATATCCGCAGAACGCGTCCTAGCTATTGTAGAGGATTTATCCGAAATGGCGGGACCGCGAGGTATGGTTGGCGGGCAAGTTGCCGATATGGAAGGGGAGCAAGGCCTGACCGATCTATCTCAACTGGAGTACATTCATCTTCACAAAACAAGTGATCTGATTATCTTCTCATTACTTGCTGGTGGTCATATCGCAGGAGCGGATGAAGCTAAGCTTGAGGCGCTCCGTCTGTTCGGACATCACATTGGACTGGCTTTCCAGATTAAAGACGATATATTAGATCTGATCGGAGACGAGACTAAGCTTGGTAAGAAAGTTCAAAGTGACGTTAAACAGGAGAAAGTAACGTATCCTTATTTCATCGGATTAGAAGCTTCGAAAGAACAAGTTGAGTCTTTGACGAACCAAGCGAAAACAACGATTTCAGAAGCTGGATTCCAAAATCCACAGCGGTTACTTGAAATTGCCGATTACTTGATGAATAGAGACCACTAAAGACCTAAAGTTTAAGAATTGGGATCATATGTGATATAATTATATAGATGAAATTTAAGTTTGGACTTACGAATAAATAAAGTGATGATGAATTAGAAGTTAAATATCATCACAATCCTAGAAGAAAAGTGGGGAGATTCTAGTGCTACTTCCACAAATTAAACAGCCAGGGCAATTGAAATCACTATCGGTTGACGAGCTGTCGTCTCTGGCAACTGAAATTCGTCAGTTTTTGATTGAGAAGCTTTCTGTTACAGGAGGACATCTCGCATCAAACTTGGGAGTGGTGGAACTGACCCTTGCCTTACATTACTGTTATAACAGCCCCACGGATAAATTTTTATTTGATGTTGGACATCAAGCTTATGTTCACAAAATACTGACAGGTCGTATGGACCGTTTCGATACATTGCGTAAATATAAAGGGTTATGTGGATTCGTGAAGAGATCGGAAAGTGAACATGACGTCTGGGAAGCGGGTCACAGTAGTACCTCATTATCAGCTGCCATGGGTATGGCTCTAGCGAGAGATCTGAAGGGCGAAGATAACAAGGTAGTCGCTCTAATTGGTGATGGTGCCTTAACGGGTGGCATGGCTTTTGAAGCTCTAAATCATATTGGTCATGAGCAGAAGAAGTTGATGGTTGTGCTAAATGATAATGAAATGTCAATTGCTCCGAATGTAGGGGCCATGCATAATTACCTCAGTAAACTTCGATCAGATCGTTTTTATTTGCGAGCTAAGGATGAAATTGAGCTGTTACTCAAGAGAATTCCTGCCATCGGTGGTAAATTAGCAAAGACTGCTGAGAAGATGAAGGATAGTCTGAAGTATATGGTTGTACCAGGGGTTCTTTTTGAAGAACTGGGATTTACTTACCTTGGACCTGTGGATGGCCATGATCTTCTGAAATTGATTGAAACGTTCCAGCAAGCAGATAATGTAGATGGACCTGTATTTGTTCATGTGTTAACAACGAAGGGGAAAGGTTACCAACCAGCTGAAGTGGATTCGTTTAAATGGCACGGGATTACGCCGTACAAGATGGAATCAGGCCAGGTATTGAAATCGGTGGGTAACCCCATGTATACAGATGTGTTTGCCCAGACCTTAATTGAGCTTGGTGAAAAGGATTCTAGAATTGTAGCGGTAACTCCGGCAATGCCTGGAGGATCGGGGTTATTTCCTTTTAGTCTGAAATTCCCAGACCGCATGATTGATGTTGGGATTGCAGAACAACATGCGGCAACCATGTGTGCAGCATTAGCCATGGAAGGTATGAAGCCTGTGTTTGCAGTGTATTCTACATTTATGCAACGTGCGTATGATCAGATTGTCCATGATATATGCCGCCATAATGCCAATGTCATGTTCGCGATTGATCGCGCTGGCTTTGTCGGGGCGGATGGAGAGACACATCAGGGTGTTTATGATATCGCTTTTATGCGTCATATTCCGAATATGGTTATTATGATGCCTAAAGATGAGAATGAGCTTCGCCATATGATGTTTACGGCGCTAGAATATAATGATGGTCCGATTGCGTATCGCTATCCTCGAATTAATGGTCTTGGTGTACCTATGGATGAGACATTGACAGCTATTCCAATTGGGACATGGGAAACAGTACGAGAAGGTGAAGGCTATGCCGTACTTGCTGCAGGTCCTATGGTGCAGGTCGCATTAGAAGCAGCGGAACAGCTGAAACGTGAGGGCATATCATTACATGTGGTTAACGCGCGTTTCATGAAGCCTGTTGATGAGAAAATGTTACGTGAACTTGCCAAATCCAGAACAAACATGATTGTACTGGAAGAAGCGAGTGAAGCAGGTAGTTTAGGAAGTGCAATATTAGAATTCTACAGTAAGCAACATATATTTGATACTACGGTATCGTTAATGGGTGTTCCTGACTTATTTATTGAGCACGGGAGTATTAAGGAACAGCGTGAGGAAACGGGACTTACTGCTGAAGCAGTATGTACTGAAATTCGTAGTCTCATGGCGCTTCATCCATACGAATATGGGAAAAGTAACTTTCCGTCATAAGGCGTAAAGACAGAATCAGGTGAATGATATGGAAAAAGAACGGATTGATATCCTGCTGGTGGAGCAGGGGCTATATGACAGTCGCGAGAAAGCCAAAGCAGCCATCATGGCTGGACTTGTATTTGCTGCTGAAGAGCGAATTGAGAAACCAGGGATGAAGGTCCCAAGAGATGCTGAGATTAGAGTTAAAGGCGCAGTTCATCCTTATGTAGGACGTGGGGGATTGAAGCTAAAAAAAGCGCTGACATCTTTTGGGCTTGAGATGGATGATGTGGTCATGCTTGATATAGGTTCATCAACAGGCGGGTTCACAGACTGTGCACTTCAACATGGTGCCAAGCATGTCTATGCCATTGATGTAGGATATAATCAATTAGATTGGTCTCTTCGTAATGACGAGCGCGTCACGGTAATGGAAAGAACGAATTTTCGATATGTGACGCCACAAGATTTGCAAGGGCCTACACCGAATTTTGCTAGCATTGATGTTTCATTCATATCGCTTAGAATTATTCTGCCACCGCTTATTGCGCTCTTGGATAAAGCAGCTCATGTTGTCGCTCTGATTAAGCCTCAATTTGAAGCTGGAAGAGATAAAGTAGGGAAATCCGGTGTGGTTCGAGATTCGGCCGTACATCGCGACGTATTGATGACCGTATTGACTTTCGCACAAGAGATGGGCTTCCATCTTCAAGGACTAACGTTCTCCCCTATTACTGGAGGGGAAGGAAATATTGAGTTCCTTGCCCATTGGGGACTGGATGGCGCTGATGAAGCGACTCTGCCCAAGGATAGTCAGAGTTTCAAAGACCTTGTTGAGGGTGTCGTTAAAGATGCAACATACACTTTTAAAGGAAACTCATCTAAATAGATGGGTTTCTTTTACTGAAAAAAAGGAGTTCATTTCAAGATTCGCGAATACAATCACGAGGTGATATGGATGGAGGGACGAGCTGACGTTATTGTTATGGCTCTGATCGGCATTATTCTCATTGTGGGTGTCATTTACCTCATCAGGAATTGGCTCCTGGATTCATCATCCACACGAGGGTTAGTCATTCCAATGAATGAATACATACCAGATCATCCGGCCGTAGATCTATTGCTCAGTGCTGGTTATGAAGTGTTAGGGGGCCGAGTCAAAATTCCACTGTACTTCGAAGTGGAGGAAGATAGTTATCAAAGCCGACTATTTATTGATTATGTTGTGTCAGGAGCAAATGGTGGAGTTTACCTAGTAAAGATGGCACGTCATCGTAAGCCACTGGAGTGGACGGGGAGTGGAATAAGGGATCAGCTGTTACCTTATTTTTTGTTATATCCGGATTGTAGCGGTATATTGCACTTAGATGTTACGAAGCGAGAAGTACGTCTTATTGAGTTCGATTGGGACGAGGAAGAGTGGAAGGGTCACGATGAATAAATATGAGCATATCTCAGGAGGCAACTATGAAGGGTCAAAGGCATATAAAAATACGGGAAATTATTACACATCAGGATATTGAGACGCAAGACGAGCTTGTAGAGAATTTAAGGCAAGCTGGATTCCAAGTTACACAGGCGACCGTGTCACGTGACATTAAAGAGCTACTGCTGATTAAAGTGCCAATGGACGATGGAAGATATAAATATTCTCTGCCTACCGATCAGCGATATAATCCTATTGCGAAGTTGAAGCGAGCTCTTGTGGATAATTTCGTTCATATTGACTATACGAACAACTTGGTCGTCATTAAATGTTTGCCTGGTACGGCTAATTCCGTCGCTGTTCTACTTGATAACATGGAATGGAATCAGACGATGGGTACGATTTGTGGAGATGATACAATATTGATGATATGTCGTGAACAAGAAGACAGTGAGTTTGTTGTCAAACAAATTAAGGGATTCATTTCTTAAGATTATTCAATCGGCGGGAGGCGAGAAAACATTCATGCTTGTAACATTAGCTATTCGAAATTTAGCAGTCGTTGAAGCTGTTGATGTACACTTTTATTCTGGTTTTCACGTTCTTACAGGAGAGACGGGTGCAGGGAAGTCGATTATCATTGATGCACTAGGTTTACTGGCTGGTGGCAGAGGTTCCGCCGATTTAATTCGTTATGACTGTGACAAAGCTGAAATTGAAGGTCTGTTTGAACTAGGGCAAGGACATCCGGTATGGGACGCTTTAGTCAGAATGGGCATTGAGGGTAATCATGATGAGCATTTAGTGATCAGACGTGAAATTACAGCTACAGGTAAGAGTACATCACGTATTAATGGACAACTTGTTAATTTAACTATGTTACGTGAGGTTGGTGAATTATTAGTCAACATTCATGGTCAGCATGAACATCAGAACTTGCTCAAACCAGACCGACATCTTCATCTACTGGATACATATGGAGAGCACATTATAGGTTCCATTAAGCAACAATATAAAGAGAAATATTCTGCCTTCGCCAAGGTAGAGAAAGAACTAAGGGAACTGCAAAGCTCAAGTCAAAAAGCTTATCAAATGCTGGATTTATATCGTTTTCAACTTGAAGAAATTTCATCAGCACAATTAAAATTGGAAGAAGATGAATGGTTAGGCGAAGAAAGGGTGAAGCTATCCTCTAGTGAGAAAATGATGGACTCCGTTTCGGGTTCGTACAATATTCTCCATGGTTCAAGTGGGCTCAGCTCCATCAGTTCAGCGATTTCAGGTCTTAAAGATGTTACCGGGTTTGATGAAAAAGGTCTTAAGCCTATTCTAGATCAGTTACAGACTGCCTTTTTTCAGTTAGAGGATGTCACGTTTCAATTAAGGGATTATCGAGAGAACATTGAATTTAATCCCGAGCGATTAGAAGAGATTGAACAAAGGCTGGATATAATCCTTACCTTAAAGCGGAAATATGGTGATAGTATTGAACAAATTCTATCTTATTATGAGAACATTAAGCAGGAAAGTGATCTGCTTGAACATAAAGATGAGCGATTGGAAGAGCTTCAGAAGCAGCGGGATGGAATGCTGGCAAGTTTACTTCAATCTGCACATGAACTAAGTGAAGCGCGAAGACAATGTTCAGCTGATCTAGCTGAGCAAGTCGAAGGTGAATTAAAAGACCTTCAAATGGGAAGAACTTCATTACAAGTTAAGCTCGATCTTCTTGAAGATCCGCGTGGATATGATGTAGCCGGACATAAGGTGAGATTAACGAAGCAAGGCATAGATAATGTTGAATTTATGATTTCCCCGAACCCTGGCGAACCGTTAAGACCGCTTGGGAAAATCGCATCTGGTGGGGAGTTATCAAGAATCATGTTAGCTCTAAAAAGCATATTTGCTCGGCATGATCGCATCCCTGTCCTTATCTTTGATGAGGTGGATACGGGGGTCAGTGGGAGAGCTGCGCAATCCATTGCAGAGAAACTGTTCAAATTATCCGATTCATGCCAAGTGTTCTCGATTACTCACTTGCCACAAGTGGCATGTATGGCGGATCACCAATATTTAATTGAGAAGAATATCACGAATGGACGCACCATGACCCGTGTGGAATCTTTATCTGAGCAGGGACGAGTAGAAGAACTTGCGCGTATGCTTGGCGGGGTAGAAATCACTGAAAAGACACTCCATCATGCCCAAGAAATGTTGAAGCTGGCAGAGGCGAGAAAAGCTGTCAGATGAGGATATGGAGTAATGATTGACAGTAATAAAAGCCTGAGGGCGGGGTTATCTTAAAGGTACGCAATTGGCGACCATCTTTCGTCAAGCGAAAGAAGCATAAGGGAGTGTGACAGCTACTTGAACTCCAACCTCAGGAAGAAATTGTTTGGTCTTTTAACTGCCTTTCTTTTATGTTTTATTGGCACAAGTGAACCTGTGAAGAGCTATGCGGCTATGCCGAATGAACTGAGAATGTTTACAGATCATACCTCAGAGCTTCAGCTCGCGGTTCCAGTGTACTCTCAAGCATCTGTGGATCGGCCTGATGTGCTCCAGCTTAATGGCTCAGCTAATCCAACGCTGCAAGTATCCCCGAGTCATCCTTTGCAGCTAAGCCCCCAGCATAGCGGTAAAGCAAGAGTGACGCTAAAGTTATTTGGTACTATTCCTTTCAAAACGGTACGAATTCAAGTTGTTCCTGGTTTGAAAGTGATTCCAGGGGGGCAAACGATTGGTGTTAAAGTGAAGTCTGCAGGCATTCTTGTCGTAGGACATCATTTAGTGAAAGTGCAACAAGATACTCGTATCTCTCCTGGTGAACTTGCAGGCATCCAGTTAGGGGATTTAATGACCCACATGGATGGTGTTCCGTTGAGTGATATTAGTAAGGTCGCTAAAGCAGTGGAAGAAGCAGGTAAGAAGAAACAGGATATCAAAATTTCCTTCAAAAGAGGAGATAAAAGCCTGACTACAAAATTAACACCTGCTTACGATAGTGAAGACAAAACGTGGCGGCTTGGTCTCTATATACGTGACTCTGCTGCGGGTGTAGGCACTCTTACCTTCTATGCTCCAGATCAAGGCGTATATGGTGCATTAGGACATGTGATAACCGATATGAATACTCAGACGCCGATCGTCGTGGGAAGTGGAGAAATTGTTCAATCCAACGTTACCTCCATCTCCAAAAGCCAAGATGGAGAACCGGGTGAGAAGAGAGCTCATTTCTTGAAAGAAAGTAACATATTAGGTAACATTGAGAATAACACGCATTTTGGTATTTTTGGGAAAATGTCGCAGAATCCTGAACATGGCTTATACAATAAACCGATACCGATTGCTTTTGCGGAAGAAGTAAAAGAAGGACCAGCAGAAATATTAACGGTTGTAGATGGTCAACACGTCGAACGTTTCAATGTTAGTATCGTTCATGTAGCGAGTCAAGATAGCCCTGCGACTAAGGGACTTGTACTTCGAATTACGGATCCGAAGTTGATCAGCAAAACCGGTGGAATCGTACAGGGTATGAGTGGTAGTCCGATCATTCAGGATGGTAAATTAATTGGTGCTGTAACACATGTATTCGTGAATGATCCGAAGTCGGGGTATGGATGTTTCATTGAATGGATGTTACAGGATTCAGGTATTATGTCCAAGAGTTCTGATCAGAAGAATCTTAAGGCGAGTTAGCCTTAAGATTTTTTTGTTGTAATAATAAGGGATCAAAACCAAAATCAGTGCTTGATATCGATTGAACGGACACCACAGACCTTATTTCACATCATTCTATGTGTTTTGGGCCAATTATGGGTGAGAAGTAGATTCAGGCGATAAATCCTGAAGAGTCGAAGAACTATCTAGACCTTTTTTTGTGATTAATTTTAAATGATGTAAAAATTAATTGACCATAGGACGAAATGAATAGTATAATAATGGGTAAAAAGTAATATGAAGGGAGTAACTATGATGGAACTAGATTTAAATGATATATTAAATCTTGATTCATTGACAGAGATGCTAAAAGGCGCCTTCGCACTTGATGCTCACGAACAAATGATACAGATTGCAGATCAGTTATATACTTGTGCATATAGCGTATATGAGGAACGTCAACTCCAACGTGCTAAAGGCGAGCGGTTAGCCACTTACTTATTTAAACACAATATCATATATTATCTGGGGTTTAGCTTGATGGCTAAGGGTATAGCGCTGCAAAAATTATTTAAGTTAGGTGAATCCAGAAACTGTATAGAGAAATACTCTAAACTTGGTTGGGTTAATGAATTAGACAAAGAAGGGCAGGAAGAAGTCGATTACTATAAAACAACGGCTAGAGCCAATACATACACATTAGATTTGCTTGAAGGCAAGGAGGAAGTGTTAGAAGAATACGTTAATTTTATTAGCGAGAGCGAAGAGGAGGAGTTATTACCGGGCATCATTACGATATTAGAATCAGCCATTATGCATAACTTTAATGTAGACCATATTCTAACCAAGTTCGGGGAGAAGATAGAGAGAAGGGGAGATTACTACGAAACGAAAGAAAACATCCGGTATTACGTAGATTATCTTTATCTTCTATCAATATACAGATTTAAGGAAAATAAACATGAAATTGCTATAAATGTAATCTTAAAAGTTTTGGTAACATCTGATAAGCTCAGAGATGATACCGGATTCAAGAAAATCTGCGTACTGTTTGAATCTTTTAGAACTTATGCATCGCAAGAACAGTTAGAGGAGTACACTTCAATATCCAAAAAAATTCTGAAAGGGGATTTAAAAAATGAAAAAAGTATCAAAGGTATTGTGTTCGATGGCGATCGTATTTTTACTAGTTAGTGGTGGCGTGGTGACCGTAGGCACAGGCATAGGGAATGTCGTAATATTTAACCACGGGATGAATCATTAATCAGTAATATGAGCGAGGATCCAAAAAAAAGCACTCCCTGATAAACTAGTACCCATAGAGTGGACACTTAGAAAAAAGGTGTTCAGGCTGTGGGTACCTTTTTGTTTACTGGAACTAGCAGTGGGAGGCGGTTGTATGAGCAAGAAACTATTTAATAAAGTAGAACGCGAAAATCTTTCGAAGAGAAAATACGTCACCAAGATTAGTGGAAAGTCCATAACCTTTGCCTATGAATTCAAACGACTGTTCATCGACCAAAACATGACTGGCAAGACCCCCAAGAGATCTTTGAGGATAATGGATTCGATGTCAACATTATCGGGATGAAGAGGATCGAGCAGTGCGCTGACCGCTGGAAGAAGGCCTACGAAAAAGGCGGCATCGTTGAACTATCCGACTCCATGACTGTATGTACAATCCCGAGCCAGTCGGGTATGAACTGAGAATACCAATGCATTATCACAGCGATCGCTATGCTCCCTTGGTCACCAGGAAGAGGTTTCGTAGAAGTTAATTCAGGCGACACATCCAACCGGCTAAGTGGCAGAGCCACCCGGACCTACAACCCTTTTAAGGAGTAACCGTTCTTCTTGTTATTTTGTCAGTATTGCACGAAAATGGTCTAACGATGAAATAAAATATTTATTATAAATTATTATGATAAAAAAATAAAGAAAAATAAGTTTCGACAGAAGGGATTTCATATTCAATGTCGAAAACTATGTCATAGCAGATGAAACATGGATGGGGTATGAACACCTAATAACAAGAGAATCCTAAGGAGGAACCACCAGTGCAAAAAATTGAGATATTGCTAGCCGATGATAACCGGGAATTTACAAACTTACTTGCAGAATACATTTCCGAGCAAGAAGATATGGTTGTTACAGGAATCGCTTACAATGGCGAGGAAGTGCTCAATATGATTAATGAATCCAGAAAGGCACCGGATGTACTTATTCTGGATATTATTATGCCTCATTTAGATGGTCTCGGTGTGCTTGAACGTCTGCGTGAAATGAATGTATCCCCACAACCTAAGATTGTTATGCTAACCGCCTTTGGACAAGAGAACATTACGCAGCGTGCAGTACAATTGGGAGCGTCATATTACATCTTGAAACCGTTTGATATGGAAGTACTAGCTAATCGCATTCGCCAACTTGTAGGACAACAGAACGTAACATCACCTAACATGTCGTCGATGTCTAACAACCAAAGATCCAACGTGGTTCCTTTAGGAAAAGGGAAAAATCTAGATGCCAACATCACGTCCATCATACATGAAATCGGTGTTCCTGCGCATATTAAAGGGTATCAGTACCTGCGAGAAGCCATCACCATCGTATATAATAATATAGAAATTCTAGGCGCCATCACCAAAACGCTCTACCCTGCCATCGCTGAGAAATTCAAAACCACACCGTCCCGCGTCGAGCGCGCTATCCGTCATGCCATTGAAGTGGCCTGGACACGCGGCAACATCGACTCCATCAGCCACCTGTTCGGCTATACCATCAATATAAGCAAGTCTAAGCCAACGAACTCGGAATTTATTGCGATGGTAGCTGATAAGCTTAGAATTGAGCATAAGGTGTCTTAGGCACTTTCGAACGTTTGACTAAGTGCATTTTAATCGTTAATTGAAACGGGGAATACAAGCAAATTGACTTGTCAGGGTTCCGATAAACTACGAGGTGTCCATACGGATAAACTTTGAAGTATTTCATTCTTCAATTATTACGAGTTTGTCGGATATATAATTGAGGGTGAAAGTAAATAATTTAATAGTAAGGATAAGTAGACGTTTCTTGGCTGTATAGCGAAGAAACGTCTTTTTTCTCTCAGTAAAGACAATCTGAGTTTCCCTTTCAGTTTTCATTAATCTTGTGCTTGTAGTAACATTAAATCAAAGGAGGTTACCTAATTGTCTAATCAATCTAAACAACCAAAACGAAAAAAATTAAACAAAAACAAACGAGAGGGCGTATTACGGATCATTCTATTCATTATCCTTTCGTCTCTTACATACATTGTTCAAGATTACGCATGGGCTGTGACGATCATAACATTAACTGCTCTATATTCACTCGTTACAGGTGTGTATAGACTTTTTCGTAAGCAGTCGTAGGTAATTTCAATATCAAAAAGAAGAGCACAATAGTCCAATGGGCTATGTGCTTTTTTTGTAAGTCACTTTTCCATGAAGGGTTCATTAGTAAGGGGACGCTGGCTATCTAGGCTTCATTTGTATTTTTGATTAGTGGTCTTGAAGAAAGAGAGCATTAGAGTTATAGTTGAATTTACAAAATTTATGGGAGAGGAAGTGTTAGTATCAAAAAGGTAGTCGTTATTTTTCTGTCTATTGGACTTATTCTTTGTTTTAGTTCAAATACAACTGGCGTAGCAGAAGCACAAACAAAGATAGTGACATATAAAAACTGTACGGAGTTAAATAAGGTGTACAAAGGTGGCGTGGCTCGTTCTTCCTCAGTCAAAAACAAAGGTGGAAAAACGAATTACAAGCCTTTTGTTTCTCAGGCACTCTATGACGCCAATAAAAAAAGCGACCGAGACAAAGATTTGATTGCTTGTGAACGTTAAATGTTCGTTTTAGAATTGATTGTAGCTAAGACCTTTCTCATATTGAGTGGTCTTTTTTTGTATAGAAAATATGAATAAATAGTTAGATGAAAAGTGCTAATATCTCTACATAATATCTAACAATAAAATTTCAATATATGGTATATTTAAGGTGATAATAACTTTATTTTCAAATATATAGGTGATTTCTAGAGTACGCGGGATCGCATGACAGACATTGATCCAGATGAATAGCTTCGTCTAACACTCTTGACAGGAGATTTAAGCGAATTCGTCTATCCATCTGTATTGGAGGGATAAACGAATTCGTGGATTAGTAGTTGAACTAAAAAGCTACCGCGTAGCGGTTTAGTTCAACAATGCATTTCTGTTTTGTCGCTAGCGCTTCTCAGTCGCCAAGAGGGATTTCAAGGATGCAGAGTCAGGCGACACATCCAACCGACTAAGTGGCAGAGCCACCCGGACCTACGGTCCTTAAGTCGTTTGGACGTCAGAAATGCGCAACGTTATGCGAAACCCTGTAAAGACATATTTAAAACTAAAAACTTAAATGGAGGTTGTATGAGAACTAATATTCTAATTTTTATTATGTTATTTGTCTTAATATTTTCGGGATGCTCAACAGAGGAAAAAGTAAATTTAGAAGACAGTATGAATGCAATAATCGATTATAAGTTGCACGAAGTAGGGTCAGAACAATCTGATGAGGTAAAAAAATGGTTAGCTAATGCGATTTTGACAGGAGTAGAAGGACAATATTTTATTTTTCAAGATGGTAGTGAAGGTAAAGACTATATGTATTCTTATGTATATCGAAAGGGTTATTCCGATTATGACGTTTCATTTATTTACGAACCAACTGATCAAAGTAATAGAGGTAAAATCCATGTAACTGGAACGGAGAAAAATCCAATAAATGAAAAAATAGTAGAGATTAAATCCATAAATGACTTGTCTATACTATTTATTTTATCTGATGAAAGCTTAAAAAATAAATTGGAATAGAGATATTCAGTATCACAATGAAGACAGGGCATCGCATAAACCAGCTAATCAAAGTCAAGTCTATCATTAATATATTTTTTATAGATAAAACAAAGACGTACCTAAATAAACCTACCCAGTAGAGAAGGTTTTATTGGAAGTTAATTTCCAATTGTGGACTCAACCCGTTTTAAAAGCTTGACCAGACGTCCACATTCCAAAAATAATGCGTAAAAGCTTATGAGAAGTAGCAACAATTGCGACTTTTGCCGGTTTGCCTTCATTACGTTTTTGCTGATAAAATTGAAAGAGAATCGAATTTCTTGGACCAT
>NZ_JBNPWS010000017.1:0-116145 GCF_050433705.1 Paenibacillus sp. DS2015
ACCATATATTTCTCTCCCCTCGGAGAGTATGTCGGCTATTTGTGGGGAATTTTCAACTGCTGATATTAGGTATTTTACAATTGATGTTCACAATACATCAAGTACCGAGAATTCGTATATAAGGACCTATAGATTCAGGAATTTTTAGATGGATAATTCGAGGAAGACGAATAAATCACCTAACATTGCATTACCACAGCGGTCGCTACGCTCCCTTGGTCACCAAGAGGAAGTTTCGTAGAAGTTAATTCAGGTGACACATCCAACCAGCTAAGTGGCTGAGCCACCCGAACCTACGGTCCTTAAGCCGGTTGGACGTCGTTAATGCGCGAACGTTATGTGTGATTCCTTCAGTGCCAATAACATGTTCCTCATTTGAAATTTATATAAGAATTCTTTGAAAAGCATCATATCAAAAGCTGAGAACAAAAAGGGAGTGAAAATTATGCAAAGAGCATTTATTATATATTTTTCAACTGAAAAGAAAAACAATCTTGATGAATTAAATCAATTATTGTCAGACGGATGGAAGGTACTTAATCAGAAACCAATGAGCAGCAGTAATCAAAGCAATGCTTCAACATCATTGGTAATATTAGAAAAATAAACTTGATAAGTAGAGTTTGAATGTGATTCTTGAATGCAGAATATTATCACTTAGGGTTGATTTAAAACCTGTCAAAAATTATATTTTTATGTAACCCGAGATGGCAGGAACTACACATAGAGTGTTTACGAAAAGCGGAGTCAGGCGGACAACCCTGCGAACTAACTGCGCAGCGGCCGGCACTAAGTGCCTTAAGGTTCTCGGGTTCGTGAATACAAGAACGTTATGCGAAACCTCTGCAGGCTTAATAAAACAATTTTCAGGAGGAATAAATGAATATTAGCGTTATTACTTACAATATTGACGGAGTAACATTTCAACTTAAGGAAGATATTGATTTTAGTTGGCTACAAAAATTAGGTTATGTTTTTGCAGTATTTGATCAACAGGATTCAGGTAATATTTGTTTTGGGGTGGAAAGAGAAGGGCAGAGGAAGTTTGTTAAATACGCTGGAGCCAGAACTGTTGAATATGAAGGAGATCCTACTGAATCAGTATCGAGACTGAAAGGCGCAATTCCAATATATTATGAACTTAAGCATCCAAGTTTAATAGAAATCTTGGATCATTTTAGTGTTGATGGTGGTTATGTTGCGATTTTCAAGTGGTTTACTGGAGAATGCCTTCATTCTCACTGGTCATTTCCACCTCCAGCCAAATACACAAATCCCAATTCTCCTTTTTATAAATATATACACTTATCAATCGAGCAAAGATTAAACTCATTTTGTAAATACTTATCTATTCTGAGATAGTTGTTAGCACACCGTTGGTAAAGTATAGATAATAATCTGATTCACTATCCTTTTCATATACCCACGTACTAGTTGTTCCCCATGAATAAGTATCACTTGATTGACTTTTGTACACTCCCCAAGATAAAGACACCATTTCTGTTGTCATCCCAATACTTATGATCGATTGCTTAATTTCATTCCAATGCTTCTGAGAGAATTTAAATCGTTTAAAAGGGTTGTCATTTTCAACAAAAAAACTTATTCTCGAACCATCATCTTTGATTATTGCTACAAGATTTCTTCCCTTATGGGTCAAATAAACGTTAATGTAATCTGAATCTTCATTTCTTTTCACAGCTGTTACGTCTACCTCTGCTAAATTATCTATACCATCATATATAGGATTTCCTGATAAATCTTCAACATATACATTAGTAGTCCATAGCCACGCCTTTTCTATAATTAAATCTTGGAACTTCTCATAAATGTCATTAATCAAAATCTGTACACTTACTTTATCCGTATTAACAACGATGGATTCTATGTATTGCCTACCCGAATATGAAGTACCATAGTTAACGGAAAGCTCTAACTTAAAAGCGCTCTTCACGAGTTGTAAAGGTATCATTAATCTCCCATCGATAATTTGAGTAGGGATATTAAAAAATTTCTTAACATTATTAATTTTTGCATATTTAGAATTGACCTGTATCTGTACATTTGTACTTAAATAACGTAATGAAATTTCTTTCTTTTCATTTACTAATAACTGTCCACCGATTTCTTTCATAAATTCTGCTGCTGGTATTAAGGTAGTACTTTTGATAATAACACCACTGCTTTTTAATACTGAAGACTTGGCCTGGTCTGCTGATACCATTCCGTTAAAGACAGTGCTAAAAACCATTAAAATTGCAATAATACTAAATATAAACTTCTTCATGGTTACCCCCACTAATAAATTTTCCTAAGCATACCATTATAAGATTAATAGATATATAGAATCTTTGTTAAAAGATGGGGAGTGAGCTATAAGAGCTAGAAGCTTATTAACGGACACAGAAGCTCCTGTTTACCCCCATAATTGGCAAAACACTTAGAATGATGTGAAATAAGATCTATGGTGTCCGTTCAATCGATGTCAAGCACTAATTTTGGTTTGGATCTATTGTTAAAGATAAGAATAAAATTTCTAATTTGCCTTTCTAAAGACCCTACCTTTTATTTAATTTAATCTTGGTTGGGCAAAGCGTTCTTTGATATACTTAAGAATGAAAGGGGATTAGTATGTTCATTCTTATAGGGTTAGTCTTCATCTTGTTATATGGTTTTCTTGTTTTTTATATCGGTTGGAGTGGTTGGAAATGGATGAGGCCGACACTTTCGCTCAAATTCAAAATTCTCTATATCCTCACAATAGTGTTTCTATCCACTTCTTTTATTCTGGCAAGATTCTTTAATAATGTTTATATTAGTGTCATCGGTTCGTATTGGCTAGCTTTATTCAGTTTGCTATTGCTACTATTGCCACTAGTACATATCACAGTTTGGTTGTTGCGACTGACAGTGCTCCCTAGACACCATGTTCAGAAATGGTCTGGATTCATTACTTTAATTGTACTAGTCTCGTTACTTTCATATGGTTCATTTAATGCTTTTAGCCCCATTGTCCGTACCTATGAAATCAACATTACCAAGAAGGTTCAATCCACTCCCTCATTAAATATTGTTATGGCTTCCGATATGCATTTCAATGTTCTCTCAGGGAAGAATCATGCGATTCGAATGGTAGAGGAGATTAACGCATTGAAGCCTGATATAGTTTTATTTCCAGGGGATATCTTTGATGACCAGATTGATCAGTACATTAGCCAAGGTATTGGGCCCATTTTAGCTAAAATACAAGCTCCTTACGGTGTATATGCCTCGTTAGGTAATCATGATAAATACAAAGGTACGATGGCTGAACTCATCGATGTCTTAGAACAAAGTCATATTCAGGTATTATATGATGAAGCCATACAGATCGATGACCGGTTCACCCTTATTGGTAGAAAAGACCACAGTGATCCAGACAGAATCGCACTTTCTGACATTATGCAAGGTCAAGATCCTTCGAAGCCCGTGATCCTTCTAGATCATCAACCTAAAGATTTCGATATTGCACAGCAGCAGGGAATTGATCTTATGGTTTCAGGTCATACACATCATGGACAAATCGCACCGGCGAATCTGATTACTGAGCGCCTGTTTGAGAACGATTGGGGACTTCTCCAGAAAGGTGAATTCCACTCCATCGTAACCTCTGGATACGGGTTTTGGGGTCCTCCCATTCGCATAGGTAGCCGTGCTGAGATCGTACAAATTAACGTTACATTTGGTAAATAATCATCAAGACAGGCAACCATTTCGATAGTGGCTACCTGTGGCATTCCTTCAGTTATGTAGAACAGATCTCCGATGTCCAATCAAAAAGACGACTTTACATTCAAAATTCAAATGTAAAGCCGTCTATTTTAAAAGTTATTAAAAAATGCAGTAGGTTTTTTATTCATGAAGTTTGTAGATTACAGGTTGTCCCATACTAGGAGGCGGAGGATTTACAATTATACGAGCGCGACGCTCATTTAGTTGTGTAAACCTTGAGCAGAAGCCCTCAGATATCTACTTAAGTTTAAAGTATATAAACGACTCTTCATATGGAATACTATAATCTCTATATCTAATTGCAAACAGGCTTTCTTTTCCTTTTAAAACGGGGAGTAACAGTTTACCTGAATATTGATAAGATCTACTTTGTCCGGGATAAAGTTTAACATTGTCACCTAAGATTTTGTCTAGGTTTCTGTCAAGTGAACCATCAAATCCGTAATCAGTTCCTCCAATAATGCTATCTTCACCCTTAACATCTTTAACTCCGAATACAGAAGGCTTCATGAGATTCAAAAATTCATAACCGAATTCTGACTTCTTACCTTTGGTCATAGTAGCATTCTTAACTTTTATACTGAGGTCTAGTAAGACGTAATTGATACCATCTTTGCCGTCAGGTCGTTTGAATCCAAGTTTTTCTACACCCGCATACGAAATGGGTGTAACTTTATTGATTTTCACTGAATACTGAACTTTATAAGAATTGTATTTCTCGTCCTTTAGGTTGTAGATATCAGCATATGTAAACTCCGTTTTTAGCTTGACAGGGTTTGAAAGAGTCCCCTGTTTTTTACTTGAACTAACATTACTTGCTACTACAACACTACTCACCTTTCCAATTTCGCTAACTTTTTCTACATTAGTACTTACTTCCCCGGCCTTGCTCACTTCGGCCCCATAAATAACCGAACTACTACCCACTAAAAATGACAACATCATAGTAACTAATAAAGCCTTCTTACTCAGAAATTTCATAATACACTTCTCCTTACTCTTATTTGATATAAATCTAAGGGTGGTTCCATATAATACAAATTCAACTAGTTGTGTCTAACTTGTAATATATCTTACATAAATACAAATGTAAACCTTAATAATTTGATCTCTGAAGTTTAGCTGAAACTCCTTGAGAGATATGTTAATAGGCATGGTATAACCCTACCGGAACTGTTGTTTCTATATATTGTTATATACTCATTTTTGAATTTAATTTTTAGTGATATAGTAAATGAAACCCAATAATTCGACGCCGACTACAATTTATTAGAAGTCTTCTTTATTAGTGGTTGATTGATCAAGTCCTTTTTATCATTGTACAAGATGAAGGAAAAGAGAGCGCAGTAGTCCTATTATTCTGTTGCGGTATGAAGCTATAAAACATACACTAATATGAAGTGAGAATCTTTAAGTTATAGTATATTTTTGGAGAGAAGAGATGGGTGAATGATACGAGCAGCAGATACAACAATGAAGGGGATAGACATTAGGAGAACAATAATTTTTGTTCTGGGTACATATATTATTTCTACATTATTCTCATTACCGCTGATCTTGGGGAGTATACGGTCGGGAGCTACTTATTATTTTCTTGTTGGACTAGCCAATTTTGGACCTTTTTTTAGTGCTGCGGGAGTAACCTTGTATTTTGAAGGAATACACGGAATAAAGGCTTTATTTAGACGGTTAGTCATGTGGAAATTTTCGATATATCTTTATTTGATTATTATACTCCTGACACCCGTATTGATGATTTCCAGCATATTTTTAGATACTATTTTTATAGGTTCTTTTACAGGTGCATGGATTACTATTCCTGCTACTCTATTAACAGTGATCGTGGCACCATTGGGTGAAGAAATAGGCTGGAGAGGCTTCTTTACGTCCAAATTAATTACATATTTATCTCCTATTACTCTTTCGGTTTTGCTGGGTATAATATGGGCGGGTTGGCATTTGTGGTTATTCTTATTACCAGGACAGTTTGCTATTCATTTACCGTTCCATCTATTCTTATTATCAGCTATCGCAGATACCTTATGGTATACGTGGTTTTTTATGATGGGGAGAGGGAGTGCATTTACTGGATTATTATTTCATACTTCTTATAATTTTAGTTATAGATGTATTAATCTGATGAACGGAAGTTATTTAAATACATATATAATCATGGTAATTATTGAATTGATTGGTGGAATCGTAGTTTGTTTTTATGCAAATAAGAAAAGAAACATACGTCGCTAAGGTGGGACTGAATCAATGATGAGTGATCGAGATTTCCATGATTTTATCATAACGACAATACCCACGGCTCGTGGGAAGGGGCGATGCTAAAAGCATATGCCCAGATCTCTTTTTATATATCAATTCGAGGAGATGTAGCTATGGATTATCGAATGATTAAGAAGGAAACTTTATCAGTATATGATATCGATCGTGGTTTACTGCCGATCAAGAAGAGCAGTTGACAGCCATACCGTAATTTTGATTACTATTCTTAATAGAACTGGGCTTAAGTAAATCTGAATTGCATTATCCCCATACACTAGACAGTGAAAAAGAGTTCATGATATTTTGGACTTAACATTGTTATAATTAACCGATAGACAACATGGGGGGCACGGTGATGGTCAGGAAACTATACAAAAATTATTTTAAAAACAACGTGTTCTTGAAAATGATCCTGCTTTATTCCGGCATTACGATCATTACAATTATTACCTTATCCTATTTGATGTTCCGCTCTATGTCTCAATCTATCGTAGAGAAAGAACTTGATATCCAGAAGAATGCGATGGAGAGTGTGAGTCAGTACCTAGACGCTAAGTATGTCGCTGTAAAAGACATGACGATAGCTACTTACCGCAATGAGTCATTGTCTAGTAATCTGTCGTATTTCTTGACACATCCATTTCAAGAGTATGCTCAACATAAGTTGGATCAATATTATAACGACAATGAAGACAAATCGACGGATGTGCTAGAATTTCTAAAAGGTCAGCTTAACAACGATGCGGATATACGGAACTTAATGTTATATAGTGCGGATCAGCAGAATTTATTCACCTTTGATCAGAATAAGCAATTTAATATGGTTTCGACAAATGCTGCTCATTCGTATATTCCCGATGTTATGGCGCAGGAGAGTAAGCATATTTCTCTGCCCAACGTGTGGGTTCGCAAAGCGATTAACCAGTGGGATTCGCGTCTATTCTCCGTCCGTGTACCGCTAAATGATAAAATGACGTTGAAAAATATAGGTCAATTATTAGTTTTTTATGATGCTGATAAGATTTCGAATGTACTGTCTAGTTATAAAGGTAAATTAAAAGGCAATATTGCAATTATATCGGTTGATGGGGGGGTATTGTATGACTCATCCTCTCAATATTATGAGACAAGTTATCCTTATGCAGATCAATCTGCTCTCTACAGCGACAAAAGTACCAAGCCGGCAGATAAGGAGATGTATATTAATAAGCTAATCTCCAACGAGGGTGGATATATCGTAATTGGTGTTGTACCAAAGAATGTTATTTCACAAGCTTACAATGGGTTGAGGAATACAATTATTATGATCAGTGCAATTTGTATTATCATCTCTATTGTTATTCCATCACTGTTCGTAGCTAATTATGCAAAGCGGACAAATGGAATAATTAAGTTCACACGGAAGGTGAAGAACGGTGATTTGAAGGCTCGAATTGAGGATAATGGTGAAGACGAACTCGGACAAATATCGAAGAGTTTCAACTATATGATGGATGACCTCAATCTCTACATCGATAGGGTATTTAAAGCGGAGATCAAGCAAAAGCATACAGAATTGGCGGCACTACAAGCAAGGATTAACCCTCATTTTCTATATAATACGCTTGAGGTTATCCGTATGCGAGCTATTTCTCAGGGGGCTGGTGATGTGAGTGAAATGATCTACATCCTATCTGTGTTGTTCAAAAGCCTTGTTCAGCAGAAGGAGATTCACTTATTCAAAGATGAACTGGAAGCATGCCGTCTTTATCTAGAACTGTTCCGAATTCGATTTAAGGATAAGTTCTCTTTCCAAATCGAAATCGATCCGATTCAATCCTTGAGAGTCGTTATGAAGATGTCACTGCAACCACTGATTGAAAATTACATCGTACATGGAATTAGAACTGAACGCATGGATAATCATCTATCGATTCGGGTGTTGCAGGAAATAGGATTCATCAAGGTAACTATTGAGGATAACGGACGAGGAATTGATCCGCAAAGGCTTGCACAAATAAAAGATTCACTGGACAAGCCGGAAGAAGAAGGAGGGTCATTCGGATTACGTAGTGTGCATACTCGTCTGAAATTATTATATGGTCCGTCTTATGGGATTGATATACAGAGTGAATTAGACAACGGGACGACGATAATCGTACGGTTTCCCGATATGGAAGGGAAAGGGAATCAGTATGTATAAAGTACTTATTGTTGATGATGAACCATTTATTCTTGAAGGATTGTATAACATTATTAATTGGGAAGATTTCGGAATGGAAATTGTTGGGCATGCAGAGAATGGGCATCTGGCAATGGATATTCTTAGACATACGCCTGTAGATCTGCTAATTTCAGATATCTCCATGCCAGTCATGAATGGGCTCACGTTGATTAGTAGTGCTCGAGAGATCCAACCTAATCTACTTGCGATCATACTTAGTGGGTTCAGTGAATTTAATTATTTGAAAGAGGCTATGAAGCTTGGGATTGAGAATTACTTACTGAAGCCCATAAATATTGAAGAGTTGAAGTCTACACTACAAACTGTGGTAGAGAAGTTGAATCTTTTAGTTGTGGAACAGTGGTTTGATAGTAAGGGCGTGCAAATACTAAAAGATAATATACTACACCGCTGGCTGAAGGGTTATATGGCTACGACGGAGTTCAATGAGCGGGCAGATATTCTTGGGATTCAACTTAAACGCCCTTTGGCTTCGGTGTCAATTATACGGAGTGAGAAGGCAGGCGACGAGGTATTCGACTTGATTGCGAAGTTGCTGGATACCGATGATTCATTCACACCATTTCGTGATATTGACGGGGACATCGTTATTCTTTCCACAATGGAGGTAATGGAAGAAAAGAAGTTGAAAGAACATCTAGAGGATATACATGGGCGTCTTTCTGCGATCAGTCCTGTTCGAATCTCTATGGGTAGTGTAGGATTTTCACTTCAGCATGCTTCTCGAAGTTATGTTGAAGCTAAAAAGGCATTGGAGTATTTCCTTATCTATCCTGAATGCTTGATTATGGATTATAGTGAACTTCCGCTTAGTGAAGGACCATTCAAATCGGTATTTCCTATAGACTGGCCAGAATACGTCAAGCTTATTTTGGCGAAAGAGACGGAATGTCTAGAAGAGCGAATCTGGGAGGATTTCGAAGAGATTCAGAGACTGGAAGGCATGACACCAACCCGTTTACAGGATATCGCTCTTGAAGTGATTATCCGATTCAAAATGGAACTAAAGGGAATTAATCGTAAGGAAGAATCTGAACCATTCACTTTGGGTTTTACGAAGGTTAGGGAAGCGGATAAGGGAACTGATCTGATCAAAGCGATCCAAGAGGTGGCTGTTTCCGTTATCGATGCGTTGGTTAGAGATGTGAAGAACCCGGTTGTTCAGCAGGTGCTGAAGGAAATTCATGAGAACTATGCTGGAGAGTTCTCCCTCAAGACATTAGGCACAGCCTACAATATCCATCCAGTGTATTTAGGTCAGCTGTTCCATAAGGAGACGAACGAGACGTTCACCGGATACATTAATAAATATCGCATAGAAATGGCCAAGGAGCAGCTTAAAACAACCCATTTGAAAGTTCATGAAATAGCTTCGAACGTAGGTTATTTAGAAAGCGGATACTTTTATAAACAATTTAAAAAGTATGTCGGAATTTCTCCGATTGAATATAAAGGGTTACTCTAGTATTTTAATTAAAATATTAGGGTTATAAGGATATATGAGGTACAAATTCAGTTTTATCTTATATTTTCGCGAAAATGGTTGTGCTGTCCTTATAAGGATGGGACAACCGTTTTTTCTTGTAAGAGTACATTATTTTCTTTAATTCCTACACGATTTATTAAGTTTCTCCTCTATTTGAAAGTGCTTACATGGACTAAAGTAAAGATAGCCGTTAAGCAAAGTGTGATATGCGAACAGAGTGTATAAAGATCAGCGAACTTACTGTAATGGCAATGGATGGATTTGTTGAGAAACACTACAGAACAGAGGGGGAACTATAAGATGAAGATGAAAAAGAGCTTTACGATTATGCTTGCCACGTTGATGGCTTGTACATTGACGCTTAGTGCATGTGGAGGGAATAAAGATAATAGTGCTAGTAACGGTGGAAGTGGAAGTGCCGAGAAGCCTGTAGAGCTGATTTGGTATACCATTGGTGCACCACAGAAGGATACAGACCTTGTTCTAGCCGAAGTGAATAAATATACGAAAGAAAAAATAAACGCTACCGTGAAGATGAAAATGATCGACTACGGTGATTATTCCCAAAAAATGCAGGTGATGGCGGCATCTGGTGAGCCAATGGATATTCTATTCACCAGCTCATGGGCCTTCGATTATGTACAGAATGCTAGAAAAGGTGCATTTACGCCTATTGATGATCTCTTGACTAAGCAAGGTAAGGGAATTACCGAAACACTGGATCCAGCATTCCTTGAAGGTTCTAAAGTGGATGGTAAGAACTATGGCGTTCCAGCCAACAAAGAGCTACCAGCATTGGAAGTATGGCGTTTCAACAAGGAACTCGTAGATAAATATAAACTAGATATTAGCGGTGTTAAATCATTAGAGAGTGCAGAGCCACTTCTCAAAACGATCAAAGAAAACGAGCCTAATGTTACGCCATTTGCTATTAACAAGGACTACGTTCCGTTGATGCCTTTCGATTACCTAATCGAGAAAATGCCGATGGCAGTAAAACTGGATACAACAGACTATAAAGTTCTAAACATGTTGGAAACCCCTGAATTGAAAGCTAGCCTTGCTACGATGCATAAGTACTACAAAGCAGGATATGTTTCACCAGAAGCAGCTACAACGACTTCAACAGATGATCTGATCAAGACTGGGAAATGGCTCACGGACCGTGCTTCTACTCAGCCGCTTGCAGATAACCAATGGTCAGCTAGTTATGGCTATCCGGTAGTATCCACTCCAGCGGGAGATTCTATCGTGTTTAACTGGTCCGTTATGGGTTCCATGCAGGCAATCTCAGCAAACTCGAAGAATCCTGAGAAAGCTATGGAATTCCTAAATCTACTGAATACGGATAAGTATCTCCGTAATCTGTTGGATTCCGGTATCGAGAAAGTTCATTATGAAAAAGTCGGCGATAATATGATGAAGAATTTAGCGGAATCTAAAAACTATGATATCCCTACATTCTCAATTGGTAACGTTCTACTTACTTATTTGAACGAGGGTGACCCTGAGAACAAATGGGATGAATTCAAAACGTTTAATGACGCAGGTAAAAATGCACCTTTGCTAGGGTTCAACTTTGACACTTCGAAGATCACAAATGAAGTTGCAGCTGTGATGAACGTTAAAGAAGAGTTCTGGTCCTCGCTAATGACAGGTACCGTTGATCCAGATGTATATTTACCGAAAGCGATGGAGAAATTCAAAGCTGCCGGATTAGACAAAATTATGGTTGAAGCACAAACACAAGTTGACGCATGGGTAGCATCTAAGAAGTAACAAGCACAGGAAGTTTGAATCAAAAAGAACCGGGTGCTTTCTAATTTCACCTGGTTCTTTTTTTTATATCGTTTTAACTCAAGTGGGAGGGATAATTATGATCGGTGGATTTCTAAAGAATCTTTTCAAGAATAAAGTCATGTTGCTTATGGTATTGCCCGGCACACTCTGGTTCCTCTTCTTTGCCTATCTGCCAATGTTAGGAACGATTATTGCCTTTAAGCAGTATCGTTACAGTAAAGACGGATTTTTGGCCAGTATTGTGGAGAGCAAGTGGGTGGGATTGGATAATTTCAAATTCCTGTTCAGTACGAATGATGCTTATATCATTACAAGAAATACGTTACTATATAACGTTGCATTTATTACGTTAGGTCTGATCTTGTCCGTAATTCTTGCTGTGATATTGTCTGAAATTGCGAATAAAAAGCTCGCTAAAGTGTATCAGACAGGGATGTTCCTACCTTACTTCTTATCATGGGTTGTAGTCGGTTATTTTGCATTCAGCTTTCTGAGTATGGACCGGGGGATGCTGAATCAAATTACAGGATGGTTTGGGATGGATCCAATTCAATGGTACTCTGATCCGAAATACTGGCCTTATTTCCTAGTTTTTATCTTTCTATGGAAGGCCGTTGGTTACAATAGCGTCGTCTATTTGGCAGCAATAATGGGGATTGATAGATCACTTTATGAGGCTGCAATGATTGACGGAGCCAGTAAGTGGCAACAAATTCGTAGTATTACGATCCCTATGCTGAAGCCGATCATTACGATCATGACGTTGCTTGCTATCGGGAAAATATTCTATGCCGATTTCGGGTTGTTTTATCAGGTTCCGCGAAATTCAGGTACACTGTACAGCGTGACTAACGTTATTGATACCTATGTATATCGTGGACTTAAAACGACGGGTGAAATCGGAATGAGTACAGCTGCTGGATTATATCAATCTGTTGTTGGTTTCATTCTTGTTATGACTTCGAACTATATTGTACGTAAAGTGGATAAAGATAGCGCCTTATTCTAGCACCTATGGAGGGAGTGAGTACTGTGTCAAAAAGAAAATCAAACGAAAAAGACATCCATCGCCTTAGAGGTACTTGGAATGTAGTATTCAATTTAATCGCCGGCATTTTTGCTTTCCTCTGTATATTTCCCTTTCTGTTTGTTGTCATCATTTCCTTTACAGATGAGGGGGCACTGGCACGAGATGGCTATCGATTGATTCCGTCCCAGTGGAGTCTGGAGGGGTACAGGTACGTATTCCAGAATGGAGAAGCACTGTTGAATTCCTACGGTGTGACAATTTCGGTCACGGTCGTTGGAACCCTGTTGAGTCTCTTTATCACTGCGTTATATGCCTATGCTCTATCTAGAAGAAGCTTCAAATATCGTAATTTTTTCGCCTTTTTTGCTTTCTTTACGATGTTATTTAATGGTGGGTTAGTACCTACTTACATTGTCGCCACTCAATTGTTGGGACTGAAGGATTCGTTTTGGGCCTTAGTTTTACCACTTGCCCTCAATGCGTTCTATATTATTATTTTACGTACCTTTTATACGACTAGTGTACCGGAAGCTCTTGTTGAAGCAGGTAAAATTGATGGGGCAGGAGAATTCCGCATATTCTTGACAATAGTGCTACCGCTTTCCCTACCGGGCCTTGCAACGATAGGGTTATTCAGTACACTTGGTTACTGGAATGATTGGTTCAATGCATTGCTCTATATCGACAACCCAAATCTAGTACCGCTGCAGTCGATGCTGATGCGGATCGAGACGAGTATGCAGTTCATCCTTCAAAATTCACAGAATAGCTCATTAAGTTTGGGTGCTATGCAAAATATGCCTCAGGATACTTCACGAATGGCGATGGTTGTGATTGCGACTGGACCAATTATCTTCGCATATCCTTTCTTCCAACGTTACTTCATTCAAGGTCTGACGATCGGTGCTGTTAAAGAATAAACTTATATATAGAGGAGAGATTGGAGCTATGATCTACCAAGACAGAAGTATTCCAACTGAAGAACGGGTAGAGCATCTACTCGGTCTTATGACTATAAAAGAAAAAGTTGGCCAGCTCATTCAGCCTTTTGGTTGGCAGACTTATGAACATAGTGAAGGTGAAGTTGTTCTCACAGAGGCTTTCAAAGCTCAAGTGGAGGACGGAGGTGTCGGTTCACTGTACGGTGTACTACGCGCTGATCCATGGACAGGTGTTACGCTGGAATCAGGGCTTTCTCCGAGAGAAGGTGCTGAGGCAGTTAATGCGATCCAGAGATATGCTATTGAGCATTCGCGCCTCGGTATTCCCATTCTGATTGGCGAAGAATGTTCACATGGACACATGGCCATTGGAGCAACTGTTTTTCCGGTACCGTTGTCAATCGGCAGTACATGGAACGTGGATTTATACCGTGAAATGTGCCGAGCTGTAGCTAGGGAGACAAGGAGTCAAGGAGGAGCGGTAACTTATTCTCCAGTGCTTGATGTGGTCCGTGATCCAAGATGGGGACGAACGGAAGAATGCTTCGGAGAGGACCCGTACTTGATCAGTGAGTTCGCTGTTGCCTCGGTAGAGGGACTTCAGGGTGAACGTCTGGATAGCGAGGACAGTGTGGTCGCAACATTGAAACACTTCGTTGCTTATGGCAGTTCAGAAGGTGGAAGAAATGCGGGTCCTGTTCATATGGGACTTCGAGAATTACTTGAGGTAGACATGCTACCGTTTAAGAAAGCTGTCGAAGCAGGGGCCCTATCAATTATGCCTGCGTACAACGAAATTGATGGTATTCCTTGTACGGTAAATACGGAATTACTTGAGTCTATTCTCCGCTCGGAATGGGGATTTGATGGTATGCTAATTACCGACTGTGGTGCAATTGACATGTTGGCATCCGGGCACGATACGGCGGAGGATGGTATGGACGCGGCAGTGCGAGCGATTTCAGCCGGAATTGACATGGAGATGTCTGGTGAAATGTTTGGTCGATATTTACTGGAAGCTGTTCGTCAGAATAAACTTGATCCAGCAGTGTTGGATCAGGCTGTACGGCGGGTACTCACACTGAAATTCAAGCTCGGCCTGTTCGAACAACCCTATGCTGATCCAGACAAAGCTGCCAAGATCATCGGTTGTGAGGAGCATGTCAGGCTTGCACGGCAGACGGCTTCGGAAGGGATTATTCTTCTGAAGAATGAAGGGAATACGCTACCTTTATCTAAGTCAGTCGGCAAGATTGCTGTGATCGGACCGAATGCAGACCAGGGATATAATCAACTGGGTGATTATACATCGCCACAGCCGCGTTCCAAAATAGTTACTGTACTGGAGGGCATCAGTAATCATTTACAGAATAATTCTGATCGTCTCTTGTATGCTCCGGGTTGCCGGATTAAAGATGGCTCTAAGGAAGGTTTTGAATATGCACTAACTTGTGCAGGGCAGGCCGACACCGTTGTTATGGTGGTTGGAGGATCAAGCGCTCGCGACTTTGGTGAAGGAAGTATCGACTTGAGGACGGGGGCCTCCAAGGTGACGGAGCATTCTTGGAGCGATATGGAATGCGGTGAAGGTATTGACCGGATGACCCTCGAACTTGCAGGGGTGCAGCTAGAACTGATTCAGGAAATTCATAGACTAGGCAAGCCAGTTGTTATTGTCTATATTAATGGAAGACCCATAGCTGAGCCGTGGGTAGACGATCATGCTCACGCTATTCTGGAGGCGTGGTATCCAGGACAGGAAGGTGGAAACGCCATTGCTGACATATTGTTCGGTGAGGTAAATCCATCGGGTAGGCTCACGATCTCTATTCCTAAACATGTAGGACAGCTTCCCGTTTATTATAACGGCAAGCGTTCACGCGGCAAGCGGTATCTAGAGGCAGATTCGCAGCCTAGGTATCCGTTCGGGTATGGTCTAAGTTACACGGAATTCAGCTATACAAATTTATCAGTAACAGCAGATACAATGACCCCGGAAGGAAGCGTAACCGTTGCAGTTGAATTGACGAATACAGGTCCGGTTGAAGGTTCAGAAGTTGTTCAATTGTATATCACGGATGTCGTCAGTACAGTTACAAGACCAGCAAAAGAGCTGAAGGATTTCTGCAAGGTTGCCCTGCAGCCTGGTGAGTCCCGGACGGTAGAATTCACAATTTCAGCACAGCACTTACAATGTATTGGTATGGATTATAAGCCTGTTGTTGAAGAAGGGTTGTTCCGGATACATGTAGGTAGGAATGTGAATGACACGCTAAGTACTGATCTAATGGTTAGGGAGGTTCTATAATATGGAACGTATTACACGATTTATTCGCGAATTGTCCGAGAATCAATGGCTCGAACAGTCGGAACTCAGTAACTGGGAGATTACCCGGACGACCTACAAACTGCCAGGGGAGTATGAAGATCGTGCTCTATACCCTGAGGGAAATGGATTGACCCATTTTCCTAGTGTGCAGGGGACGACCTACTTCTTTAGACAAGTTGTTGAGCTGTCGGAAGACTGGATGAATGGCGAAGCGGGCTTGTTGTTTGAATCGGGTGGAGAGGGTTTGCTCCGTATAAATGGATTGTCGCGTCAGGGACTTGATCGGAATCATACTTACGTAACGTTAAATCCGATATTACAGCATTCAGAAACCACCGTAAGAACCCTAGAATTAGAAATTGAATTATATGATCCGATTCCCGAACCAGTAGATCCTCTTAATCAGCAGGCCGTTATTCAGCCGCCGATTCGCTCGGTACGTAGTCTGCTTGTATTGCCTAATCTTCCGGTTCAAAGCCTGATGTATACGGTAACAGTGATCCGAGCATCTAGCGTTCTTTTACCAGAACAGGATTTCCGTCGTAATCGACTGATTCAAACGCTGTATGAAGCGATGGACACTTTTGTTGCGATGGACGAGAAGGAAATACGGGAAGGTAGTACAATCATATTGTTAGAAGAGAAATTGAAGCTACGTGTAAACGAGATTGGTGGGAATTCCGAAGGGATTCAGCATATGGTTGGGCAGTCGCATATTGACATTGCCTGGTTGTGGCCGGTTCGAGAGACGGTCCGCAAGACCAGCCGTACATTCTCCACTATTGATGCATTGATGAGCGAATATTCCGATTTCAAGTATGCGCAGAGCCAACCACTGCTCTTTTCTTTTCTCAAAGAGAACGACCCGGAGCTGTATGAACGGGTCAAAGCAAGAATTGCAGAAGGGCGCTGGGAACTCGTTGGTGGGATGTGGGTCGAGCCGGATCTGAATATACCAAGTGGTGAATCACTTATGCGACAGATGCTCTATGGACAACGTTTTTATAAAGAAGAATTCGGGATGACTTCTGATATTGAGTGGCTTCCGGATACGTTCGGATATTGTGCTTCGCTGCCTCAAATCTTGAAGCATGGCGGTGTGAACTATTTCATGACCACCAAACTGGGTTGGAACGACACCAACGTATTTCCATATGATCTGTTTCATTGGGTTGGAATCGATGGAACACCGATGCTTTCATATCTCAATCATGGAGTCAATGAGAATACGATGCCTAAGGATATCCATGATCATTGGCAGTCCTATAGGCAAAAAGATAACCATGATGAACAAATGTTATTGTACGGACACGGTGATGGGGGCGGCGGTGTAACCCGAGAAATGCTTGAATACATAGAGCGTGGTGAGCTGATGGTAGGCCAACCGGAGGTCCGATATAGCACAGCAGCAGATTTCTTCGGCGCGATAACAGAGCAGGATCCAAAGTTGCCACAGTGGCGAGGAGACCTGTACTTGGAGCTTCACCGTGGAACCTACACGACGCATGGACGGAATAAGAGAAGCAATCGTAAGGCTGAAATATTGTATCGTGAAGGGGAAGTTTGGAGTACTTTGGCGGCACCATTGCTGACACAGGCAGAAGAGCGTGAAGTCCAGGGCATCCTTCACGAGGGATGGAAATTGATTTTACTGAATCAATTTCATGATATTATACCAGGCTCCGCTATTACGGAAGCCTACGAAACATCTGAGAAAGAATATACGCAAATTTTCGAAAAAGGAAACAGTGGTCTTCAGTATGGACTAAATAAACTTGTTACTGATATAACAACGGAAGGAACAGGTACCCCATATCTAATCTTCAATAGCTTGGGTTGGGAGAGGGATACTGTTGTTGAGAGCGAAATAACAAGTGATAAAACGTGTGCTACATTCTATAATCATGAAGGTGAACGTCTGGATACTGATATGATACGTGGAGAAAATGGAGACAACGATAAATTGTCGGTCCGTGTATCTGGTATTCCGGCATTTGGATATAAGATAGTATGGCTTAGAGATGAAGAAATGATTGTCTCACCTGAGGCTACGGATCGACCGCTGGTAGATCACTGGGAGACGGCATTCTACAGCGTTCGCTTCAACGATAATGGGGAAATGGTAAGCTTGTTCGACAAGTTGGCCCAGAGGGAAATCGTGAAGGCTGGTGAACTGGCCAATCGTTTTTATTTCTACCATGACAGACCTACACTTTGGGATGCTTGGGATATCGACCCACGATATGAAGAACAGCGAGCAGGCGAAGCGGTGTTGCTTGAGAAGAAGCTGATTATGACCGGAAGTACACAAGATATTCTTAGGTTCCGCTGGCAGCTTCATCAATCTGAAATCACGCAAGATATCGTATTTTACCATCACGATTCTCGCATTGACTTTAAGACGCATGTTCGTTGGAATGAGTCACACAAGCTACTCAAAGTAGGCTTCCCAGTTGACATTGTGACGGAGAAAGCGACGTATGAGATTCCTTTTGGTGCGCTAGAACGACCAACACACCGCAACACGAGCTGGGAGCAGGCGCAGTATGAAGTTTGTGGCCACCGCTTCGCTGACGTGTCGGAAAGAGGATATGGTGTCAGTCTGTTGAATGATTGTAAGTATGGTTATGATGTTCAAGGCAGTACCCTTCGGTTGTCACTATTACGGGCACCTAAGTGGCCTGATATAACCGCTGATTTGGGTGAACATGAATTCACTTACTCGCTATATCCACATGCTGGAGATTGGAGAACTGCCCAGACGGTAAGGAAAGCAGCCGAACTTAATCACGTGATGCCTGTTGTTGTTAGCGAACCAAGGAAGGGAACGCTACCATCTTGCTTATCGTTCATTCCTTTCAAGAGTCAAGAAGTGGTATTGGATACCATTAAACCCGCAGAAGATGGTCATGGTGTCATTCTTCGGTTCTATGAATCTTCGGGTGGACGCGAGAATGTATCACTAAGTTGGCCTTATGCGCTTACGAATGTTTATGTATCGAACGCCCTTGAGGAACAATTTGAAGAACTGGAAATGATCGATGGAACCATTAAACTTCAATTTACCCCATATGAAATTAAGACTTTGAAATTAATCCCTAACTTATCATAAAGGAGTGAGCATGATGGAACAATTCAGACTTCCAACCATCTCAATGCCGAAGTTTCCACTTCCGCAGGCTATTCAAGAAGTTTTGAACGAGGCAGAGGAGAAGCTCGCTCATCGTCCTAAACTGCTACAACTGTTCAAGAACTGTTTCCCGAATACACTAGAGACAACGACCAAGCTCATGGATGACGGAACAACGTTCGTGATTACTGGGGATATCCCAGCTTCATGGCTTCGTGACTCTGTGGAGCAGGTCATGCACTACATCCCGTTTGCCAAGAACGATGCTGATCTTCAACGCATTATTAGTGGGTTAATCAAACGTCATATTCAATATATTCATATCGACCCATACGCGAATGCATTTAATGAGACGGCCAATGATTGGCATTGGAGTACGGCAGATATTACGGAAATGTCCCCGTGGGTATGGGAACGTAAATTCGAGATCGATTCTCTATGTTTCTCTATGCGTCTAGCTCATGCTTATTGGAAAGAAACGGGATTGACTGATATATTCGATGCCGGATTTAAGGCAGCTATGGTTAAGATATTCAACTTGTTTAAAACGGAGCAACGCCATTTTGAATTGTCACCTTACCGTTTTACACGTAATAACGGTATTCCAGAAGACTCGCTACGTAACGACGGAATGGGTATGCCTGTCAACTATACTGGCATGGTATGGTCTGGTTTCCGATCGAGTGATGATGCGTGTGACTTTCATTACAACATTCCAGGAAATATGTTCGCTGTTGTTACGTTGCGTCAGATGCAGGAATTCGCAGAATGGGTATTCCGTGATATTGGCTTGTTGGACGAGCTTAAAGCACTGGAAGAGGATATTGATCATGGGATCCAGCTGTATGGGATTTACCGTCATCCGACATTCGGACCAATCTATGCCTACGAAACCGATGGTTTCGGCAATTACTGCTTAATGGATGATGCCGGAACACCGGGACTTATGTCTATTCCTTATCTAGGTTATGTCACGGCAGACGATGAAATCTATCAGAATACGAGACGTTTTGCCTTAAGCAAAGAGAATCCATTTTATTATGAAGGTACAGCAGCTAAAGGTATCGGTAGTCCGCATACTCCGAAAGGATACATCTGGCATATGGCCTTGTCTATGCAAGGATTGACGGCTTCAACGAAGGAAGAGAAGCTAGAAATGATTGCAATGTTAGAGGCAACAGATGCGGATACTGGATTTATGCATGAAGGTTTCCATGTTGATGATCCGACTATTTTCACTAGAAAATGGTTCGCTTGGTCCAATAGTTTGTTCTCCCAGCTTGTCTACCAAGCGATGAAGGAGGGGCTTCTATGAGTAGACCTATCATCATATTCTACGATTCTGAATTTCCGATGTCTGGTTCAATACCTGATCATGCTCTTGAATCTATGCGTGGATACGGCACAATTGTGGATGGGGGTCACCTTGCAGAAGCACTTCGGGGAACTGAAGGTGGTTGTTTCATCAACCTGCATGCCCCGTATTTTCCGAAATCAGCATGGCCGGACATCCTTGATTATTTGAAAAGAGGCGCTGGGCTGATTAGCATCGGTGGCGCTCCTTTCAAACATCCCGTTCGTTGGGAAGGTGGACAATGGCATGTGGAAGTGGAGCAGACTTCTTATCATCAGGAGCTGTATATCCATGAGGCTCTACGTGTTGATTGTTCACGCATTGAATCGCTGATCGCATCCGATGTAATTCCTTTGCTTAAGGGTCAGGAATCCCTGTTCATGGCGAGTTCCGACACATGGAACCTTGTACCACATACGACGAAGACGAGCGATCTACCACATCAAATGGGTTCCTCGGGTCCGATGAGCACACGAATTTATCCGCTACTAAAGGGAATTGGACAAGATGGCAGGGAAATGGCTGCTCCAGTGGTACTGTGGGAGAATACGCTTGGTTTGTTTGGAGGTTCACGTTGGTTGTTCGTAAATGTCCCCGTGACGGCTTTCTTATGGGAACAAGAAGGTGTATCCGCGATATCCACATGGATTGAATTCTGCGCCAAGGGCGTTACAGAGATGTGGATTAAGCCCAATTACGGTTCCTATGAGTCAGGTGAACGAGCAATGCTGACGCTTCAAATCCAGCAGCTTGAACGGGTGAAGCTATCTTCGCAGAACGAAGAGGCATGGACGTTTACACTTACGGTCGAGCATGAAGAAGATGCGTCCCTGCGATGGGCCCAGAGTTTAGAAATGAAGTCCAATGCTGAACTGAATATGGTTCGTCTCCCTGTTCCTCTGGAAATTAGAAGCGGAATGTACCTGATTGAATGCCGAGCAGAAGCCGTGGATGGCGAAGTTCGCATATTACGTCAAGGGTTCTGGGGACATGCTCCCGAGCTACTGTCAGCAGGGGAACCGGTAACGAGTGGAAGAGATTATTTCATAAAGGACGGGCGTCCGCTTCCAGTCGTAGGTATGACCTATATGACAAGTGATGTAGCACGGAAATTTCTCTTCCTTCCGAACGTCGGCGTATGGGATCGTGATATGGCCCAGATGCGCAAGGCAGGGATTAACTGGATTCGAACGGGTATCTGGACGGCCTATCGTAATATGATGCAAGACGATGGTCATATCTCTGAAGACGTATTACGCGCCATTGATGCATTTATCATGACAGCGAAGAAGCACGATCTTCAAGTGACCTTTACATTCTTCTCTTTCACGCCGGAAACGTGGGGTGGGGTGAATCCTTACCTAGACCCACAAAGTGTGGAAGCCCAGAAACGATTCATTCGTTCTATTGTATCTCGCCATAAAGACACTTCGAATGTTGACTGGGATCTGATTAATGAACCGTCGATGTTTGATCCTGATCGTATTTTCTCAGATGGTCCGAGTTCATGTCATGACCGGTTTGAACAACAAGCTTTCATAGAGTGGCTCCAAGCGAGACATGGCGTAATTGAAGTGCTTCAGGAACGCTGGAACATGACACCAGCACAGCTCCCGAGCTTCGCTTCGGCAGAACTTCCAGAATCAAGAGAGATTAACTTCGATGTGCAGGATATGCACAATGCGAAGAGGGGAACACGCTGGCTGGATTACTGTTTGTTCTCTATGGATATGCACAACCGCTGGGTAAAACAGTTATCCGATACCATTAAGGAACAATGTCCGGGACATATGGTGACGGTTGGTCAGGATGAAGGGTTAGGGGCGCAACGTCCTTCGCCTTTCTTTTATGAAGAGGCAGTTGATTATACTACGGTACATTCCTGGTGGTTTAATGACTATCTGATGTGGGATGGCATCTTTGCCAAGACCCCGAATAAGCCAAACCTTATTCAGGAGACCGGTATCATGTACGTCGAAACGCCAGATGGACGGGCTAAACGTTCGGAGCATGAGCTACGTAGCCTACTGGAACGTAAGTACGCTTACGCCTTTGGGAGTGCTGGTGCTGGAGCTGTGCACTGGATATGGAACACGAATTTCTATATGGATAATGCAAATGAGTCCCACATCGGGGCGCTGAGAGCAGATGGAACGGAGAAGCCAGAGGCAAACGTATCTTATGATTTCGGTCAGTTTATAGAAAGTATCCGTGATGTGTTTGGTGATCGGAAGCTAGAAGAGATTGCAGCGGTGTTCCCTTATTCTAACGATTTCTCGAATCGTAAGTTGGCCTTTGCTGCTACAACGCAGCTTACCCGTATTCTTGCTTATGATCTCAAAATGCCTTTCCGAGGTGCTTCCGAATATCATCTGGATGACTTGGAAAAGAATCCAGTGAAACTTATTATGCTACCGAGCACGCATAACTTCGATGATATAGCGATGGAACAGCTGATTCGTATTGTTGAACAGACCGGAGCGGTGTTACTTGCCACTGGCCCACTTAACATAGATGCATACTGGCGACCATCAGAACGCCTAAGTGATATCCTTGGCAAGCACGAGCAACGAAATGTGCGCCGCGAAGAAGTGCTTGATCTGCAGGGCGAAGCGCTACCTGTCTCATTCGGTCACCGGCGCATTGCTGAGGTGATAAAGGAAGCACCCGTTCACGGTTCACAAGATAACTCCGTAGGAGATTCCGTCGTGAACATTCCACTGGGTAAAGGACGACTTATTTGGAGTCCGCTACCTATTGAACTGAGCGAGCGTAGCGACACGACAGCAGCTATATACCGCTATGCGATAGACGCTGCTGGTGTAGAGCGTGAGCTTGATTGGCTTAGTGGAGGCAACTTGCCTGGTGTTTACGGACGCAAGTTGAGCTTCAATACAGGTGCTCTCTTCACCTTCGTGTCGGAGTATGCTCTGGATGCGAAGATTGAGGTGAAGGACCCTGCAACCGGTAGAACCTACGCGTTTATGCTGGAACAAGAACGTTCTGTGCTGTTTGCAACGGATAAAGCCGGAGATCTGCTCGGCGTGTATCGCCCACTGGAAGTCGAGATCATCGTAACTTAAAAATCTCCATGTATATGCTAACTAACTGTGTATGGAGAATGTAATTCATATAAGGAGGTCTTCACTTTGGAAACAACACCAGGTAAATCGCGGACAGCACACATCATTTCCCATACCCACTGGGACCGGGAATGGTATCTGCCCTATGAGAAGCACCATGTGCGCCTCGTTCAGCTGGTTGATGCATTACTAGATAAGCTGGATGGAGATAGCGAATATAAGAGCTTTTACCTCGACGGACAAACCATAATTCTGGATGATTACCTCCAGGTACGCCCGGAAAATCAGGAGCGTCTGCAGAAATATATTACGGAAGGTCGCCTTCTCATTGGACCGTGGTACATTCTACAAGATGCATTCCTGACAAGCGGGGAAGCGAATGTACGTAATATGCAAATTGGTCATCAGGACTCGAAACGATACGGAGAACCATCGAAGATCGGCTATTTTCCAGATACATTCGGGCTTGTAGGTCAGACGCCGCAGTTAATGCAGCAATCCGGTATCACGAATGCCTTTTTTGGGCGAGGTGTGAAACCAACGGGATTTAATAATACCGTATCCGATGGAGGTTATGAGTCGTCTTTCTCCGAACTCATTTGGGAAGGGCCAGACGGATCCAAAGTGCTGGGAATTCTGTTTGCCAATTGGTATTCGAACGGAAATGAAGTACCTGTGGAGGAAGCTGAAGCGAAAGTGTTCTGGGAGCGGAAGCTTGAAGATGCGGAGAAATTTGCTTCTACAAGTGAGCTATTGTTCATGAACGGTTGCGATCATCAACCCGTCCAGTTGGATTTGCCAGAAGCGATCGAAACGGCAAGGAAGTTATATCCGGATATAACGTTTATTCATTCGAACTTTCCAGATTATCTTAAGGCAGTAGAGGGGGCAATGGATCGTAGTAACTTAACCTCTGTAAAGGGTGAGCTACGCAGCCAGCGGACAGACGGATGGGGTACCCTAGTAAACACGGCATCGGCTCGCGTCTATTTGAAACAGATGAATCAAGAAGGACAGGTTATGCTAGAGAAGTTGGCCGAGCCACTTGCTTCGTTCGCTCAAGTACTGGGCAAGGACTATCCGCATCATCTGTTCACTTATGCGTGGAAGACGCTGATGCAGAATCACCCACATGACAGTATTTGCGGTTGCAGTGTGGATGAAGTACATCGTGAAATGGTTACCCGCTTTGAGAAAAGCCGCCATGTAACGGAGACCATTGTAGATGATAGTAAGCAAGTGATCGCAGAAGCTGTGGATACATCCAATTTTGCTAAATATGGTGGAGACGTGCTTCCGTTTGTAGTCATGAACATGACGGGTTGGAGCCGCACGGGTACGGTGAGCATAGTACTTGACGCGGCGCGTCTGTACTTGAGAGAAGGTTTCTCTCTGGAAGAAACGGCCAACCGTATGAAGGAGGTTGACTTGAATGGTCGTGTACTTGTAGACGAACAAGGGAATATCTTGGCATACACGATGGAGGATTTGGGTCTTCAGTTTGGCTACGACTTGCCGGATGATATGTTCCGCCAGCCGTATATGTGTCGCCGAGTAAAACTTACATTCCAGTCAGCGGAAGTTCCTACGCTCGGTCTTCGCTCATACGCTTGGGTCCGTCGTACAGACGAATTGCCACTAGCGGTTAATTCCTTGATTCACGGAGATCGGGTATTAGAGAATGAGGCACTCAAGGTAGAGATCAAGGATGATGGTTCGTTTACATTATGTGATAAAAACATTGGCAAGACGTACAGAGATCTTGGTATGTACGAGAACACTGGCGATATCGGTAACGAGTACATGTACATGCAGCCAGTGGACGAACAGGCTTTGACGACAAAAGGTCTTAAGGCGAACATTACCATACTGGAAGATACACCTTACCGAGCTTCTGTGGAAATTAAGCATGACTGGGAGATTCCAGCTTCGGCAGATGAATTGCTTGACGATGAGCAGCGTGCACTGGTGTATTATCCTGAGCGTAAAGCACAGCGCAGCAGCCGTACCGTTATTATGAAACTTCGCACGGTAATCAGTATAGAGCTTGGCGGGAAGGGTCTTCACATCGAAACAACGATAGATAACCCTGCCAAGGACCACCGAGTTCGTGTGTTGTTTCCAACAGATATAAATAACACTGTGCATCATGTGGACTCTATGTTCGAAGTTCCTGAGCGAGATATCGAGCCAGCTACTGAGTGGTCTAATCCGAGTAATACGCAACATCAACAGGCCTTTGTCGATATCAGTGATGACAAAGCAGGCCTCACGGTCGCTAACTTTGGATTGAACGAATATGAAGTACTTCGGGATGGTCGTAACACGATTGCGATCACGCTGCTTCGTAGTGTGGGCGAACTCGGAGACTGGGGCTTGTTCCCTACACCGGAAGCGCAATGTCTCGGAAAACATACTGTACGTATGGAGCTTATCCCACACACCGGTAATGGTATGACTTCAGGTGCTTATGCAGAAGCGTACCAATTCCAAATTCCTTGGGTCGTATGTCAAACAGATATTCATGAAGGGGTCATTGCACCGGTATATACGCCATTTGAATGGGAGAACAAGGAACTTGCATTTTCCTCATTAAAAATGAACGAGGCGACTGGAGATATGCTTCTTCGGTGGTATAACATGAGTCAGGAGAAGACAGACCTGAGTTTAAGTTCGGCTATACCTCAGCACCACTTTTACAAAACGACGATATTGGAAGAGGAAAGTCAGCCAATCGCAAGCTCTGCGAACGGTAGTGTATCCTTACAAGTGGGTCCTTGTGAAATTGTAACGGTGGGTATTCGTAGATAGAAAGAGATTAAAATTGTCATTGTATGAGCGAGAATAAATAGGGGCTCAACCAAGTCATTGAAGATGAATTGGTTGAGCCCTTTTGGTATTTGTAATTCTAAAATCTATCTGAATAAAATGCTGAGTAGGTTAGACTTCGTTCCAGATTCGGTTTACGTTATTAAAGGCAATCTGGGTTCCTTTGCGGCATTCTTCCATGCCTTCGTATTCAATAGACATGTAATTGTCGTAACCGGATTGTTTCATGATACGCAGAATTTCATATAAATTGAGATCTCCTTGACCGGCGATTGCTCCGCGTAGGAATTCTCCTCCAGCACTATTGAACCAACCCTCGCCTGGGTTGCGGTAAGATGGACGAATGTAGAAGTCTTTAATATGCACCATCGATGCGTAATTAATATTATTCTTCACAGCGGATATTGGATTTTCATCCACACATACGAAGTTACCGACATCTAGGGTCGTCTTGAAATTCGGACGGTCTACCGCATGAATGAGAGCCTGTACACGGTCGCTGGCTTGTACGTAATAACCGTGATTCTCTACACTTGTCGTAATATCATATTGCTTAGCATGATCAGCAATGCGCTGGCAAGCATGAGCGATGCGGGCTAAATCTTCATTGAATCGAGCAATGGAAGTATCTTGGCGTGAAGCTACATCATGGCGCATTAGTTTTGCTCCAAGGCGATGGACACGATCTACTTCGCTAATGACACGTTGAATCTCCGCCTCATACGCTTCTTCTGTATCCGTGATGAAATTCGCTCCGATGGCATAATTGGAAATCGTGATGCCTACTTCTGTGGCTTTCTCGCGAATTTGATCTTCCAATTCGGGATTACTATCGAAATCAAATCCAATCGGAACGATTTCGATATGCTGAGCGCCAATGTCAGCTACCCAAGCAATAACGTCCTGAATAGACATGTTATCTGTGGCCATAGCTTGATATAAACTATAAGAACTAACTCCTAATTTCATGATGACTGCTCCTTTGTTAATATATTGGCCTTTAACCTCGATATGCTTGGATGAAAGAGACAGCTTTACGTATATCTTCTTCTGGATTCGTTCCGACTTCTCGTTCAATCGTTAAATAGCCGTTGTAACCAATTTCCTGAAGGGCTGCGAAGTAGGCTTTGAAATCAACTTTGCCTTCGCCAAGTGGAACTTCCTCAAAAGCAGCACCGGATGCAGCCATTTCAGCAATTTTGGCATGATCCATTGCACCGTAACCAAGATATCCATACACGTCTCTAGGGTCGACGGTACGTAGACGTTTGCCATCTTTGACATGTGTATGCACAATGTAGTCCTTCAGCGTCTTGACCCCTTCAACTGGATCATCACCAGTGACCATGACCATGTTGGCTGGATCGAAATTGACGGAGACCCCATTGGTATGCAGCGTATCTAGAAAATCTTTCAAATGAGCTGCTGGTTCAGGACCCGTCTCAATCGCGTAATAGGCATTCATGCTCTTCGCGTATATACCCAATTCGTCGCATGCACGTTGCATCGAGTCATAAATACGATCGTTCTTATCGTTAGGTACGATACCGATATGAGTGGTTACGATGGAACTGCCGAGTTCTACAGCCAAATCGAGAATACGTTTAGATTTTTCGATTTTGTCTGGGTTTACCTCGGCATCTTGGAATCCATGACCAGCCAAATCTCCGCAAAGCGCTGAAATTTCCAACCCTAGTCCATCGATATAACTTCGAAGTTCTCTGCGTTTAGCAGCGGTTAATGTAGCGGGGTCCATTTCGCCAGAAACGGCATAGATTTGTACGCCATCCGCACCTACTTCTGTTGCCTTTTTCAGTCCTTCAATAACACCTATACCAAAGCTATCTACAATGACACCGATTTTGTTGTTTAGGGTTAGATTCATCTCATTCTTACCTCCTGCGATTTAGAATTGAATTTCCCGGCCCTCAGCAGCCGATTGATATATGGCATTTAGTATTTTGATCATTTCTACGCCGTCTTCGACGGGACTGTTTGTTTCGATAATCCCTAAGCAACTGTCCACAAAATGATTGATCTCATTCTGGAAACTTCCTTGGAAATCGAATGCAGGTTGAGAGATTTGTGGTTCAATATTGATCATTGTATTGTGCTGTTCTGCCACGATCGATAATCTAGGCTCGACTTCGGCACCACCCTTCGTACCATACAGATTAATTTGGGCCGAATCTTGTTTGGCATGAAGTGAGAAGCTCACATCCACCAATAGGGAAGCGCCATTCTCGAAACGGACCAGTGCATTTGCCATGTCCTCTACGTCATTGCGTGTCGCGTCATAATCAGCGGCTTTATAGAAATCATAATTCTCTATATCTGAGCGGTTGCCGAGTTTGGAGTAAGTGTTACCACTGACTGATTTCACTTTCGGTTTGCCCATCAAGTACCAACATAAATCGATCACATGCACACCGATATCGATAAGAGGTCCTCCGCCCGAACGTTCTTTGTCAGCAAACCAGCCACCCGGATTACCGATACGGCGAATCATGCTGGCCTTGGCGAAGTAGAGTTCACCGAGATCGCCTGCATCGATAAATTTCTTTAATACAGAGATATTAGAAGCATGGCGACGGACATATCCGACCTGAAGCATCTTACCTGTTTCTCGTACAGCTTCTTCTATTCTTAGAGCTTCGTCCACAGTCTTACACAGTGGTTTCTCGCACAATACGTTCTTATCGGCTTCTAGTGCAGCGATACTTATCTCAGCATGTGAATTGTTCCATGTGCAGATGCTGACCGCATCTACTTCCGAGTTGGCAAGGAGTTCATGGTAATTCGTATATACATGAGGGATGTCAAATTTCTCGGCTGCTTTTCTAGCTCTTTCTTCGTTTAAATCGCAGACTGCCCATAGTTTCACTTTCGGGTTGGATTGATAGGCTAATAAGTGGGATTCGGAGATCGATCCACTTCCGATAAGACCAATTTTGATAATATCCATTATTTGCGGTTACATCCCTTCCGTTATCTGTACAATATTGTTATAATTAGCTCGTTGTTGTACATAGATATGTTCTATTTGTTCATCAAAGGTAAATTTAACATAGTTGTTTAAAGGGGAGAATGGTTGGAATGACAAAATATATGGATTATATGATCAGTAATCATCCTATCCGTGTATTTAATCCGATGGTAGATCCGAGTAAAAAGAGAATCAGATCACTAACTGTTGTAAATGCGGGACATTTACCTGCTAGAACACTTCAACGAATCGATGCCGATTTCAAATCTTGGGCTTTCGTGATGATTACGGGCGGAGGAGGTTATTATCAGGTGAACGGAGGCGAGAGACAGATCGTTGAAAAGGGAAGTTGGTTCTGTCTATACCCGGGCGCCGTCTTTAATTATGGTCCGCATAAGGATGGGTATTGGGATGAGTATTATTTCACCATGGAAGGAGCCAGAGTAGCAGAGTGGCTGGAGAATTGGCTTCTTGATCCTGATCTCGTCAAGCAAGCGGACATTGATGAACCGTATATTCATAAGATGGAATTGATGTTCATGCTCATTGATAGTGGTGTTCCGAGCAATCTAGATCGCGCCTCGATGATGCTTGAATCCTTCTTGTATGAACTTGTAGCTCAAGCGGATAAAAGTGAAGCCGGTAACCGAGGGAGCCAAGTTGTGAAAGTCATTGATGATATTTCCCGTTCTTTGCACTTATCACAAGAGCCTGCGGATATGGCGGCTAGGCATCACATTTCAGTGTCGACACTACGCAGAATCATTCATGAGTATACAGGATTTCCCTTAAATGAATTTCTTCACAGGCTCAAGGTCGCGGAAGCGAAGAATATCTTGCTCAACTCAGAGTTGACGGTTAAAGAAGTGGGTGAAGCGCTCGGTTATAAAGATACATTTTATTTCTCTCGGGTATTCAAACGTATAACGGGCCTTTCACCGAGGAACTACCGAGGGAGAGTCGGTCAGTAATGTTTTTTCTTCAATATTATGCAATCAATTTATAGTCAGACAGATGGAGGTAGAGCAATGAGAGTGTATTTTAAAGGATTGACGGCGAGCATGGCACAAGGTGTCGCTCAGTTGGCAGACATGTTGGGATTACAGATTGAGCATGGTGGCATGGTTATTGAGGTTATTCAGGAGGACGGTCCTCTGAGGGTTTCATGTAGCGGCGGTCAAGGAGTCATTCATTATCAGAATAAAATTCACTTCTATCGTGCGCTTGGGTTATTTATAGAACATGCCACAGTGGGTGATTCCTTTGAGATAGCAGAACAACCTAGATTCGATTTCAATGGGACGATGCTGGATGTATCTCGTAACGGGGTCATGCGTGTGAATACCATTAAGCAGTTTATTCGTTATATGGCAGTCATGGGTCTGAATGGGTTGATGATGTACACGGAGGATACTTACGAAATTGAAGAACTCCCGTATTTCGGATACATGCGTGGTCGTTACACAATGGAGGAACTGCGAGAGTTGGACGATTATGCCGATATGTTCGGAATTGAAATGATTGCTTGCATCCAGACGTTAGGTCACCTGCATCATGCGCTGAAATGGGACTATGCTGGACAAATGAAGGATCATCACGACATTCTCCTGCCTGGTGAGCCCAAAACTTATGAATTTATAGAGCAAATGATTACGACAGCGGCAAAGACATTTCGTTCGAAACGAATTCATATCGGAATGGACGAAGCGTTTCAGGTTGGACTTGGACGTTATTTGAGGGAGAACGGCTTTCGTGATCGCTTTGAGATTATGAACGAGCATGTGGGCAAGGTGCTTGCTATTACTACAAAGTATGGACTTCATCCGATGATCTGGAGCGACATGTATTTCAACTTACTTGCGAACGATTATCAAGGACAGTTATATAACATAAATGCCGATTTCTCTGATGATAATATGGATAAAATCCCTAAGGGTGTACAGTTTGTTTATTGGGATTACGGTAAAGGTGACGAAGCAGGTTACGAGAAAATTTATGACATGCATCTTAAGTTCGGGTCGCTCCCTATATTTGCAGGCGGGATTCATATGTGGAATTCCATAGCCCCGAATTACGGAAAAACATGGACAACGAGTCATCCGGCGCTGCGTGCAGCTAAGAACAAAGGGTTGAAAGAAGTGTTCTCCACCGCGTGGGGTGATAATGGTAACGAAACAAATCATTATGTCATTCTTGCTGGCTTGCAGCTATTTGCTGAGCATGGATATGGGGATGAGGTCGATGACGAACGTCTCGGACAGCGTCTAAAAGTTTGCACAGGTCTCGATTTATTTGATCCACTTGTTTCGCTTAAATATATGGATGAAATTCCGGGAGTCGATGAGGGGAATCACTGGATGGCCAATCCTTCGAAGTTCTTATTATGGCAGGATTTGATGACAGGATTGTTCGATGGGCATATCGATGAGGAGAGTGAGAAAGTGCTCCCTAAATACTATGCTGATCTGGAACAGAAATGGTGCACTTACAAGGAATCAATGCCTGCCCCGTTTGATAGTTTGTTCGAAACTTATGAGAAGCTTGCAGGCGTACTTGCCCTGAAATCTACATTAGGTATACGTATTAAACGGAGCTACGATGAAAGACAGAGGGATGAGCTTATGAATATTGTGACGATGGAACTTCCAGAGCTATATCGTCAAGTCGATGCATTGCGTGTTGCCCACCGACGTATGTGGATGATCACATACAAGGCTTTCGGTTGGGAAGTACTCGACATCCGGTATGGCGGCTTAATGGCTCGTATACAGTCAACAGGCGCTCGGATTATGGATTATGTGGAAGGTCAGGTAGAGGGATTGGAGGAGCTGGAAGTACAACGCCTAATCTTTGACCAGAACGGAATACCTAACGCACCACTGAATCTGAATGCGTCATATCAGGTGATCGTTACCGCGTCAGCATTGAATTAACACTAAACAATATTAATTAGATTTAGCATAATGATATGGAAGTCACTCATTGGGTTCTCGAGAAGACTCTAGTAATGATCTGAAGCAATGGGTCCATTTTTGCGGATACCCGTTGCTTCGGATTGTTGAGAGACAACTACCTTTTTTCCATGATGTTGATAGGAGTCGTAATCCCATGGGGAAAGTAAAAGTAATATCCATGAATGTGTAGCAGAAAATGTATACATCCATTACGTTCTCGTCCTATAAGTTTGTTTAACAAGATGATTGTGGTATTTTCGAAGCTATAAAGCTTGATTGGCTTTTTAACATACAATAACATCTCATCGGAGGTCATTATGGGACTATACGTTAAAGAAGCTGGAAATAAGAATGCTCCAATCCTTATATTTTTACATGGCGGGGGAGTCAGTGGCTGGATGTGGGACAAGCAGTTAGATTTTTTTAGTGATGATTACTATGTATTGATTCCTGATCTTCCTAGTCACGGTAAGAGTGGCAGCCAGCAATTTATTTCAATACATACAGTGGCCAAGGATATCATTAATATCATAGCTGAAAGAAAAAACGGTCAAGAGATTACGATTGTTGGATTTTCCCTCGGTGCTCAAATAGCTTTAGAGATTCTAAGTATGAAGGAGGATATCGTTGATCGGGCGATTATTGTGAGTGGGCTTGTAAAGCCTATGAAGGTTTTCAAATCCATTATGAAACCTATAACCCGGCTAATGATGCCGTTAGTTAAGAATAAATATTTTGCCAAGCTTCAAGCTAAAGTGTTATATATCGGTGAAGAATACTTTGATTTATATTACAATGATACTCAACAAATGAGCGTGGATGCGTTACTTAAGATCTTAGAAGAGAATATGTCTTATCAAATAGCAGATGGATTCATACATAGTACTGCAAGGATACTCGTGTTAGTCGGTGATAAAGAGAAATCAATCATGAAAAAGTCAGCTAGCGTTATTGCCCAAAGTAACAACAATTGCCAAGGATATATCCTGCCCAAAGTTGGACACGGCGTTTCTCTTGCTACCCCCAATTTATTCAATACAATAGTTGGAGCATGGATTAATGACAAAGAACTCCCGATGGAGATGAAGTCTATTAAATAATAGGTGAATGATAGTGGAGAAATAAAATACTGGACAAAGGAGGCATCTATATCATGATCATCATGATTAACGGAGCATTTGGATCAGGGAAGACTTCAGCAGCAAAGATGCTGCAACCCTTCATCCCGAATAGTATGATCTTCGATCCTGAGGAGATTGGATACATGGTTAGAAAGATAGCTCCAGAGGAGATAAGACTAGAAGAGGAACAAACAGATGATTTTCAAGATATAGAACTATGGAGAATCTTAACAGTTAACGCTGCAAGGGAAGTGAAACAAAAATATAACAAACATCTTATAGTTCCGATGACTATATATAAATCTATTAATTTCGATTACATATATAATGGATTCCAAGAAATTGACAAGGACCTATTCCATTTCTGTCTGGTTGCTTCTGAAGAGACAATTCAACAACGTTTAACAGCACGTGGGGATACGATAGGCGGATGGACATTTCAACAAATCCAGAAGTGTGTAGATGCCCTTAATGACAGAAGATTTGATGATCATATATATACCGATCACTTGGATACAGCGGAAGTTATTAAATTAATTTTAAATAAGATCACAGATAGATGAAATAATGATAGTCATTCATAAAAATGAAAAATGAATGGGGGCAACATCAAAGGGTGCAGAATAACAATCGGTTAGCCAAAGTATCTCTATACACTGGAATTATCTTGTTTCTGGCTACGTTTTTTTTGTTAGGCATATTTACATATGATAAGAAGGCAAATAGAGATATATTAATAGTTTACGATGAATACAGAGAAATAAAGAACCCACAAGATTATAAGGATCAATATGGAATAGATGATTATGATCAGTATAAATTTATTGTATTTGATCATCAGGATGAGAGATTTCAGATTCAGAGCTACCCAACGTATATTGTTGTTGATTCCAAATATGAAGAAGTGAAATTGGTTTCCAACGATATAAGAAAAGTAAATGAGTTTAATGAATAGTGAGAAGAAGATTTTTTTGAAAAAGGGAACTCAATGATTTGAATACGGATGCTTCTTATATTTACAAGTCGTGTAGGTGGACAAATTCATTTTTATGCAGGTCAAGTGTTTAACATCGGAGGACGAGGAGATTGTTTGATTTGGAAATTAATATTACACTACTTGATAAAAACCAGGACATTCCATACGAGTTGCTATTACTAGCAGATCCTTCGAAAAGTGTGATTGAAAGTTACATCCATAGAGGCATATGTTACTTGGCTTATCATGATAGTTACATTGTAGGGCAGTTTGTATTAATTCATACTCATCCACAAACCTTAGAGATAGTAAACATAGCGGTTAAGGAAGCATACCAGGGAAAAGGGATTGGAAGAAAACTCATAATAAAAGCTATTGAAGAAGCAAAACTATTAAAAGCAACATCAATTGAAATTGGAACAGGTAATTCAAGTATTCAACAATTAGGACTATATCAAAAGTGCGGATTTAGAATAACAGGAATAGATGTTGATTTTTTTATAAGGAACTATGAAGAAGAGATATTTGAAGATGGAATCCAGTGTAAGGATATGATAAGACTTAGGAGAGATTTGTAAACGCACACTTAAGGCGTATAGTGTGGATAAACCAATTTTAGAGGAAAAATATCACTGGATGCGTATAATTTCCGGTGTTTTGCTGCGAAAGTTTGTGAAACTTAAAAGTTTGGTTAGTAGCGATGGTTATATTTACCGATTGATTCACTATGGACACCGTTTTGATAGTGTTTATGTGTCATTTTACAAAGGGATTGGTGGGATTGCAGGAGCGATACTAGCAGGAGACAAAGACTTTACAAATCAATCAAAAGTATGGAAAAGACGGCACGGTGGAGATGTAATTAGCCTGTATCCTTATGTCCTGAGCTCCGAATATTATTTCAAACAGCGTGTACATAAAATGGGACAGTATTATGAAGAAGCCAAGGAATTAGCAGGGTTATATAATCAGTGTCATGGTGTCACGACTATGCCAGCAGAGCCTGTATCGAATATGTTTCACGTACACTTTGAAATGCCTCAAAGGCAGCTCGAGCCTATATTGATCCGGATTTATGAGTTAACAGGTATAGGTTTAATACAATTTCTAAGGGATACCAGTGAAACAAGCTGCTATTGTGAAGTGAACATTGGAGATCGTTATGCTAAAATACCCAAGGAAAAGGTAAAGATAGCATTTCAACGGCTAGCTGAGGAAATGAGAGTATAGCCGACTAAGATGGCCCCTTCACTTGAATAGAGGGACTACGATCTGCAGTGAATGGAAGAACCGGTTCTCTTTTGAGAACCGGTTCTTTTTTAAGTAGATGCAATAAGCACAAACATCGAATCGCACACGTACATTAACCTATAAATAGAACATACAACATGGGAGGAATCACGATGATCCTAATCTCGGGTAACGATAATGCAGAGTTAATAAGTACGTTACAGCTAACGAATTTAGAAAAGGATATTGTAAATAAAAAGAAAAATAGCCCAATCGTCTATCGTTATGATTCCCTAGAAGCATTAGAATTTGAGCTGCACATGAGAACGGAGATCGTGGAGGCAGCCAAAGCTTTGGATGCAAGTGAGGTAAGTTTTGCCACGTTCAAAAACTCCCGCTGCAATAACCAATTATGGTCACGCACAGCAAATGGGGGCTTCAGATTGAAGAATGGGATCTTACCTTCGGATGGCATCAATGATATTTTCAACAATGGACGTCTCTATGCCTTTGAATGTGCAACTGCAATGGTAATTGTTCTGTACAAAGCAACACTCAGCGCTATTCATAAGGACACATTTAATGCTTATTTTAAAAATTTGTACTTAAGAGATTGGGAATATGACAGCGACTTGCAGTTAAAGATGACAGAGCATAGGAATGAAGCTTTCCCTGGAGATATCATGTATTTCAAAAATCCAGACCATACTCCAGAATCGCCGGAATGGCAAGGAGAAAATAGCATTTTGCTAGCGGATAATTTATATTTTGGACATGGTATAGGGATACGAACGTCGGAAGAAATGATTGCATCCCTTAATAGCAAAAGAATTCCAAATAGCCAAACATCGGCCTATCTTTCGGATATCGTGCTATATCCTGATTTTGAATATCTGCGTAAACTATCTACAAGAGGAAATCTAGTCGTAACCCATACGTATATAGACAGTGCGATCGTTGCCAGAATAGGGACGCATATGTATATATGAATGAATACCAAAATATACTTTAGAAGGATCTCCACTAAAGGAAGTGAATGTCACGATGGAGCAAAACGCAGGTTTTTGGATCAGACTAGGTTCAATGTTGTTGGATGGAGTTATTGTAGGAATTGCAACGGCGGTTTTCTTGGGGATTACTCTTGGTGATGGAGACGCTAAAGAAAATGTGACAAAGCTCATCTCGTTCTTGTATTCCCTGACTTTACCAATATTCTGGAATGGATGTACGATTGGAAAACGCATATGTGGCATACGAATAAGAAAGATTGTCGATCTTTCGCCACCTAGCATTGGGACAATGCTTTTACGTAATGTTGTGGCTGGAATTGTATATGGATTGACTTTCGGCATAGGAGTAATTGTGAGTGTATTTATGGTTGCCCTAAGAGAGGATAAGCGGGCTCTTCATGATTTCATCGCGGGAACTGAAGTCGTAAGATCGTTTGAATAATATGACAATAAAATCACGTACACCATAGCTTAAATCATGTACCCTTTTCATTCGTAGCCCCTCCTTTAGAAGGATAGGGCTATTTTTTATTTTTTTGATCATTGTTAGCATTTCGAAGATTTAATTAATTTAAATATGAATGATCGAACATAGACTTTCATGAAATATTCTGAAAAGATTGAAACAATTATGAATTAATGTAAAAAAATGATTACTTTTATAATTTATTGTGCTATTATACCAATACAAACGTTTGCGCAAATGGAATATAACCCTTATTTACTATAATAAGGAATTATTCGGTGCCGCTGAAAGGTTTATAAGGAATAAAATGTATTTTACTAGAAACGCAATTGCTTTTTTATAAGGAGTTGGAGATATGAAAGCATTAGTATGGTCAGAAAGTAATATGTTGAAGCTAAGTCAAATGGATGAACCACAAATAAGTGTGCCTACAGAAATAAAAATAAAGATCCACCTTACAGGAATATGCGGTACTGATCTTGCTGTGATTACTGGAAAAGAGGAGGGAGTCTACGGTGTCACTCGTGGTCATGAGGCTGTGGGTACGGTTGTTGAAGTTGGTGAACAGGTTCAGAGTATTCGAATCGGTGATCGTGTGGTTATTGATCCTAACCAAAGTTGTGACCAATGCTACTTTTGCAATAAGAAACAGCCCCATCTTTGTGTAGGGAAGAATGGGATGGGAATGCCGATTGCAGGGTTGAATTTACAAGGGACCTTTGCTCAATATTTTGTGACAGAGCAACAATTCGTCTATCGAATTCCTGATTCGATGAGTTGGGAGACTGCCGTACTGATAGAGCCACTAGCCTGTGTACTCCATAACTTTCAAGAAGCAGATGTTCAGCAGGATGATTCTGTATTGGTCCTTGGCTCTGGGCCGATGGGTATTCTCTGTCAGTTAGTAAGCAAAAAGTTATCGGGATTTACTGTAGCAACGGAGATTAATCCTTACCGTCTTTTGTTTGCAGAGGGAATTGCTGATTATGCATATACTCCTGAGCAATTAGATGAAGCAAGGATTTCAAACCATATTTTAAAGCGGAAATTCGATGTTATCATCGACACGGTGGGAAATCAATTGGAATATGCGGAACGTTGGATTGAGCGGGGAGGAAGAATTATTCCATTCGGAATCAATGCTACCTATCAATTCACCTTTTCTCCAACAAAATATACGCAGAATGGCATAAAAATTATTGGGGCAGGCGAATATCGTTATATGTTTGAAAAAGCACTGCAATTTGCTGCTGAACTCCCTGAACTGGATTCTATCGTTACCAAAAAATATGAGCTGGATCAGCATGAGACAGCCATCCATGAATTATTAGGTTACAACTTGAATACGAAGGAACGTGTGGGTAACGAGACCTTGAAAACCGTCTTCATTCCATAAAATAATATATTCCATTAAGGAAGAAGTGGAGATTATGAGTGAATCTAAGCAACTGGAGAGAATCTTGCACTTTCTTTCATCCCCCAGTGAAAATGAAGTTCAAACATTTTGGATTCCTGCCCTTTGGAATCAATGTAGTTTCAAATCTATCATAGAAGAAAGCAATCAAGAGATTAAAGTTGATCCTCATTCGTTTTTAGCTGAGCATATTAAGTATATCTATGAGCTGTCCCGAAATTATAAGTTTAATGAGCAAACCGATTTAAATGATAGTGTTATATATTCTTCGCTCGTTCGTTATTCAACGGCATGGGATTACAATCACGACGGTGAAATCGAATCGGGAACATTTCTTCGCTTGATGATTCTACTGCCCCTTCTCAAGGAGATGGGCGTAAATATCCTATATTTGCTCCCTATTAATCAATATAGCAAATTGAACTTAAAAGGCGAGATTGGTTCCCCTTATGCGGTTCAAGATTTATTTAATCTCGACTCAAATTTACATGATTCTTTATTGGACGAGATGGATCATTTGACGATTCATGACGAGATGTCTGCCATGGTTGAAGCTTGTCATTTACTAGATATTAAAGTGGTTCTCGATTTCATCCCTAGAGTGACGGCGAAGAACAGTGTATTCATAGAAGAACATCCGGATTGGGTGTATTGGATTAAAGTGAGTGAACTGGAGGGCTTCGCTCCCCCTAAAATTCCAGAGCTTGGTTTGTTTGAAGAATGTACGCCTGACAAATTGGAAATAGTGTATCGCAGCAAGGAAACGGAGGAGTTTTTAAGCAAATTCTCACATCCTCCGAATGTTGTGAACCCAGATTTGTGGGAGGAACTGAAACAACGAACCGAGAAAACGGGCGAAGAGTTATTAACACTTGTGGAGCAGGAGATGGGAATCACGACATCCCCCGCACATTCCGATTGGATTAACGACGAGCAGCCAGTGTGGACAGATATCACATTCCTTCGTTTATATAAGGATGTCTCACCGCAAGTAACATCCTTTTTACAATCGGGTCAACCGCCGTACGTATTGTTTGATACGATCAAATGCAATTATTATCCGGCAGAGGAACCGAATCAAGAGTTGTGGGACATTCTTGAACAAGCTGTACGCTATAATCTAGAGAATTATGGCATTGATGGGTTTCGCATCGATATAGGCCATGTGTTACCTGTTCCATTGCTAGCGAATCTATTTCGGACGATTAAAGAAATACGGCCGGAGGCACTATTAATCAGTGAGGACTTGTTCAATCGTAATCATGAGAAGGCAGCTAAGACGGGATATAATATTATGTTGGGCAGCGGTTGGGACATCATGACCGATATCACTAGTGATAATCTGAACAACTATTTAAAGGAATTACCAGAATTAAAAATTCACGTATTTGCATGTGCAGAAACGGCGGATACGCCAAGAATTACAAGCCGGGGAGGCGTGAAGCTCGCGCGACTGATGGGCATATTTAATCACTTCTTGCCCAATGCCATTCCATATTTGACAACGGGATTTGAAATGAATGAAGAACAACCTTTGAATTGTGGTTTAGGTGATAACACCAATGGCGCAGTTATCCCGAGAGCTTTTTTTAATGAATTAAACATCAATTGGACGAACTCGAATCCCATGCTTCCGCTGTTAGCACAGTTGAACCAAAGTAAGAAACAATGGCTGCACTTACTTAAGCCGCAGAACTTTTTTATAAATGAGTCGGTAGATGATGTTGTGATTTATGGTTATAGCGATTGTCATGAAGTGCTACTTGGTTGCTTTAATCTGAATAGTGAACTAGCGGTGCAGTTGGAGTTAGATACCATTGTTCTTGGATTCACACAATTCGAAATACAAATTGATTCAGAGTTGGAATCGAAATGGCTTGGAAAGGTGGTGAATTACACAATATTACAACCGAGTCAGGCATTGATCATGTCATACAGAAAGGGAGAGAGATAAATATGATTCAAAAAGAGAAAGAAATCGTGATTTGGCACGAATTTGATGGTCCAGGAGATACATCTATTGAAGTGTTGGAGGAAATTTGCGCCTTGTATTCTGAACGCAATCATATCAAAGTGACGACTAAAGTCATGAGTCTTCACGAATTAACTCAAAAGGTTCGCGAAGTGGGAACAACAGGAGTTAGCCCTCATATGATCATGGTCCCTGAAGATATGGCTACGTATGCGGAAAAAGGATGTTATTCAGAGATGGATAGGAATCTTTTTAAAGATGTTTTATCCGAGGACATGCGCTCTACAATGCAGTATAACGGGGTTCAATACGGTGTACCCATTCTGACTGGTAATCACTTAGTGCTGTATTACAACAAAGAAATAATGGAGAAGGCGCCACAATCATGGGATGACATCGAACGCTTAGCAGACGCTTTGAAATCTAACAATATTATTCCGATCGGTGCTGACTTTAACCAATCATATTGGTTCATTCCGATTCTATCAGCTTTTGGAGGTTGGCCGATCAAGGATGACAAACCGAGTGTAGATACCAAGGAAATGAAGAACGCTATGCAGTTTGTTCGCAATAAGTTAGATGAGAATATAGTTGTAAGCCTTGACGCCTCAACCGAGCTTTTAGAGCAATTTATGGAAGGTAAGATTGGGGCCATTATTACAGGTGAATGGAATTATAACTATCTAAATCAACATATGGGAGAAAGGTTAGGGGTAGGAAGACTACCGGACATTCAAGGAAATCATTCGATTGCTATGACCTCTTCTATTGGTCTATTTTATCTTAATCATTCTTTGGAATCTGAGTATCGAGAGGATTTATTATCTTTTACAGCGTTTATGCTTAGTGAAGAATGCCAGTTAAAATGGGCCAATCAGGTACAGCGTATCCCAGCTAGTCAACGGGTATTGGAAAGTCTTTCGACGACTAGTTCTCCTAACAATAAAGAGATTCTATCGCTTATCCAATATAATCGTCCATTGCCAATCCATGACTCTATGTTTGCTCTTTGGATTGCACTGGATTATGGGCTCGATTTGTTAATTAAGGGTTATAGTATTCCTGATTCGATCAATCAGATAGTGGAGAAGCTGGGCCATCTTAATGTTGAGCCTGCAGAGAAAGTATCCACGTAGAGTAGATATACAATATAGAGAAGATAGGATAGAGAAGACATAGACAAGGGAGAGATAGATATGAAAATAACTGTATTCAGCCAAATATCGATAGACGGTAAATTAACTTTGGGTGCTGGTAATTCAAGTAAAGATTTATTTAGCTTATTAAATGAACAAGACATCGAATTCATCCATAAATTTCGCGGCAAAGTAGATGGGATTGTGGTTGGGAAAAACACCATTTTAACGGACAATCCTTTTCTAACGAATAGATACGAGATCAATAAGAACCCAGTTCGTATCATCCCGACATCAAGCATGGATATTCCCTTGGACAGCAACGTATTGACGGATGATGGGAGAACGATTGTCGTAACCACAGAGAACGGCAAGGATATGGAGAAGATTAAGCAAATACAGGAATTAGGTAAAGAATGCTTGATTTGCGGAACAGATTCAGTGGATTTCAAAGAACTATGTGTTCAATTAGAGAATAAATACGGTATAACAAGCTTGATGGTTGAAGGTGGCGGTTTTTTGAATTGGAAGGTCTTTGATAAGGATCTGGTTGACGAAATTGTTCTCATGCAGTTGCCCATCATTATCGGAGGAGGAACCAACGTCACCTTAGTTGATGGCGAGGGCTATGAAGAACTAACTACGACTAAGAAATTTAAAGTCGTTGAAATGCAACAACAAGAAAATTATACGCTGATGCGCTACTTAAAGGCAGTTTGATTATAGATATGGGAGACATTCGAAATGTTTAAATTAACAGGAGTTTACTCTGCTATTAAAGCGGTCATTTTTGATATGGATGGGGTATTAGTTGATAGCGAACCGATCTATTTTGAGATTGAAAAGAATAGCTTTGCCCATTTTGGCGTAAGGATCGAGGAAGCAGAACATCATTCTTATGTCGGTGTAACGATGGAGAGCATGTGGATACAAATAAAGGATAGGCATCGGCTTCAACCTTCAATAGAAGAATTACTTGCCTACCACCAAGACAATGTCATAGCGAGGATGTTGGATCATTCCAATTTGCAGATGATTTCTAATATAGAACGCTTGATCCTCTCGTTAATCGAACAACAGGTTCAGATCGCAGTTGCTTCATCTTCCTCTAGAGCTTTAATCGAGATTATACTTGCGAAGATTGGTTTGAATAATTATTTTCCGGTTATCGTAAGCGGGGAGGATGTGAACCGAGGAAAACCTGAACCTGATATATTCCTGCATGCTGCTGATATTCTAGACGTTATCCCCTCGTCGTGTTTGGTTATTGAAGATTCACATAACGGCGTCAAGGCAGCTAAGGCCGCAGGGATGTTATGTATCGGGTTTCTAAATGAAAATTCTGGTAAGCAAGATTTGTCCTCTGCGGACCAAACGATCCAAAGTTATGAGGAGTTATGGAAGAATTCTACCAGAGTAGATTAGTCATATATTAAATATGGAGCTGGAGTTGGTCACAAATGGATCCAGATAGAAAAAAAGACTTTTATAAAAATGTGTATAAAATAGCTATCCCTATTACTTTACAAAGCTTGATCATGTCGCTGTTGTTTTTAACCGATCAACTAATGGTGGGGCAGCTCGGGGATACTGCTATCGCTTCCGTAGGTATAGCTACTAAAATTTTTAGTGTTATCTCCGTAGTTCTGGCAGGTATATCAATGGGTGTATCGGTCTATGCGGCACAATTCTGGGGGAATAGGGATACAAAGAGTATTTCACAATTACTAGGGCTGGGTTTGTTCATTGGTTTGATCCTTTCGTTCTTGTTTACGCTACTTGTCTTCTTTAACCCGCAGTACATTGTGGGACTTTTTACTACTGATAAAAGTATTATAGACAATGGTTACATATTTCTACAACTTGTAGCGCTAAGTTATATTCCTACCATGCTTACCATGATGTATTCTTCTATTTTGCGAAGTACCGAGCATGTTAAATTTCCAATGTATGCTAGTGCAGTTACCGTTTGTATTAATGTTTTACTTAACTATTTGTTTATTTTTGGACACCTAGGTTTTCCTGCAATGGGTCTGAAAGGTTCGGCGATAGCTATGGTCATTTCACGTGTTATTGAGTGTATATTGATCATTGGGGCAGTATATAAATTTCGCTTACCGGGTTCAGTTGATTGGAGGAATCTCTTCGGAATCTCCAAACCGCTTACTGTTAAATTTTTCAGTACAACCTATCCCATCGTTTTGACTGAATTAGTATGGGTTCTCGGAGAAACGGTTTATGCTGTTATCTATAGTCGAATGGGTACTGTTGAAATGACTGCTATGACGATTACCTTTCCCTTACAAGGCTTAAGTGTTGGGTTATTATCTGGTTTGGCAAGTGCCGCAGGAGTTATGGTGGGCAATAAGTTGGGTGCAGGTGAAAAAGATGTTGCTATCGATTACGCGAAGAAATTCATACGCTTTGGAATCATAATTTCAATATCTTTAGGAGTCGTTATTGCACTTACCGCTCCACTATATGTGTCAGCATTCAATATCTCTAGTGAAGCCAATCAATTAGGAATTTATATTATTTGGGTATTTGCAGGCTTTTTATGGGTCAAAGTAGCGAATATGATTATAGCTGGCGGGATCTTGCAGAGTGGCGGGGACAGTAAGTTTGTGTTTGCAATGGAGTCGACAGCGACTTGGCTTATTGGGGTTCCTTCGGCTTTGTTATTATCCTTCGTATGGAAGCAACCTATCTTTTGGGTCTATTTAGTTCTCTCTTTGGAGGAGGTTGTTCGCTTCGGACTTGGTTTGACGCGGATCTATTCTAAAAAATGGGTTAAAAACTTAGTTGATGGGATAGCGGCTTAAGGAGTAAAAACGGCTTGAATTTTCTCTCCAAACCCTTTACAGTTACGTAATGACTGTTTATAAAGACAAAATTGTTGGAGGGTTAAGACATGCTTATTAACGTTAAAACGTACATCAACAAATTAGAAGTAACAGAGTTATTATCGTATGCGGTTTTCCCAGATGATAAGTCTTTGAAGGCTGCTATAGAGTTGTATGAAGGTAACGATTCGTTACAATTATATGGTTTTGAGGATGAAGAACTACTTGTAGGTCTAATCGGGTTTGAGATGGATGCTGGCAGAGTCATAACCATTAATCATATTGCTGTATTACCTGAGAACCGTTTGAAGGGATACGGACGTGGCATGTTGCTTGAATTACTTGAAGCTCAAAAACCAACACAAATGATTGCAGAGACAGATGAAGAAGCAGTTGATTTTTATCGCAATATCGGATTTGTGGTATACAGCTTGGGTGAAATTTATCCTGGAGTTGAGCGGTTTCGTTGTGTATATGATGCAGAAGAAGTTGAAGAAGAGGATTAACGAATGCGCATTGTATGGAAAAGGAGCTATTCCGAAGTCTTCATTGACTAGAGGGAAGGCTTCCTTTTTTACACTAGAATAATAGTGATTTTCTTTTTCATTTATTCATGGTAGGATGTATCCAATTGAATACGTTAGATCACTAGGGGTGCTATTTAGCTGAGACGGAAGTGTGATTCCAAACCCTTTGAACCTGATCTGGATTATACCAGCGTAGGGAAGTGAGCTTATACTTTGGTTGAACTATTGTTTGTTTATGTACATATATGTACGTAGGTAGACATTCACTTGGCTATGGATCTAAAGCTCCCTTCTCTATGCAGAAGGGGGCTTTTTTTGTTGTCTTTCTTAGTCATTGGGTTATATGAATTTTCTGCGGGAGAAAACGTGAATCGGATTAAAATCATGTAGGAGGTAGTGTGATGTGTGTGTGATGTCAACCCGAGAGCTACACATAATCTCAAATGGTCAGAATGAATTGGAACGCTTTGTGTGGATCGCAGAGCGAACTCATACTTATGTAACAGCATTTCATTTGCGGGAGAAATTTAGCACAGCGGCTACGTTATGGCATGGGGTTATGGCGTTAAAAGCAGGCGGAGTTCCCATACATAAAGTGATCATTAATGATCGTGTAGATGTGGCATGGGCGGCGCAGACAGGTGGTGTCCAGCTAGCTTATCATAGCTTGCAAGTACAAGAGGTGAGGCGCTCTTTTCCAGGATTGCGCATCGGGTGTTCCGTTCATTCTGTTGAAGAGGCCGATGATATGAGCAAGTATGGTGCTGATTTTCTCCTTTACGGACATATCTTCGCGTCCAATTCTAAGCTTAATCAGGAGCCTAGAGGGATCGCTTTGTTGAAGGAGGTTGTCGATCGTGTTCAAGTTCCCATTATTGCAATTGGTGGTATTCAGCCAGAACACGTGCAACAGGTCATAGGAACGGGAGCAACTGGCATTGCTATATTATCTGGCATTACGTCAGCGCCTGATCCTATACAAGCGGTGAAAGATTATCGAAGAGAGCTAGATGCAGGAGGAGGTAAAGGAAGGTGACGAAGTCTAAGTTCTGGGATGCCATTATTGTGGGTGGAGGAGTAATAGGCAGTTCTATTGCCTATTACATGTCTGCGAGAGGAATGAAAGTAGTTCTTATAGACAGAGATCGATTTGGGCAACAAGCCTCGATTGCGGCAGCAGGGATGCTTGCAGCACAGGCGGAGATTAACGAAGCAGGACCCTTCTTCGATTTAGCAAGGACTAGTCGTGCGTTGTTTCCTCCGTTGGCGAGAGACCTTCAAGCGTTAACAGGAATGGATATCGGCTTCACGCGCAAAGGTCTGCTCCGAGTGGGGATCACTTCTGCGGATGTAGAGGCGCTTCAACAGACCATTGCTTTTCAACACAGTGTAGGAGAACAAGCGGAGTGGTTATCTACGGAACAAGTCATCCAAAGAGAGCCAGAGATTTCTAGGGAACTACGAGGGGCTATGTTGGTGGAAGGAGATGGGCAAGTAGATGCTCCAGTATTATCGATTGCCTATGCGAAGGCGGCAGTAGCTTTAGGTGCAGATATCAAGGAATTTACGGAGGTAAGATCACTTCTTATAGAGCATGGCCGAATAGCTGGAGTGATCACAAGCGAAGAAGTACTTCGTTCTGATCGTGTCATCATAGCCTCGGGAATATGGAGTGGAGCGCTGCTGGAGCAGGTTAGATTGAATTGTCCGATTTATCCGGTGAAGGGGGAGTGCTTCTCTGTGCTGACAGACAAGCCGTTAATTTCTTCTACGATCTTTAGTCATGGGTGCTATTTAGTCCCAAAAAAGGGTGGCAGGATCATTGTTGGAGCAACTAGTAAACTTCATAGTTATGATCGAAAGGTAACCTTAGGTGGAATATCAACACTTTTAGAAGCGGCAAAGAAGCTTGTGCCAAGCATTGTGAATGCCGAATGGGAAAAAGCATGGAGTGGGTTACGTCCACAGACTCTTGATGGCTTACCTTATTTAGGTGAACACGAAACATATAAAGGGTTATATGTAGCTGCGGGTCATTATCGTAATGGCATATTGCTAAGTCCAATTACGGGGAAATGCGTTGCAGATTGGGCAGAAGGGAAGTCGAAGAAACACCTGTCATTAGAACCTTATCGAATTCATCGTCATCAGCACATTTCTCAAGAAAAGGTGGGATTTCCAACATGAAGCTACAAATAAACGGAGAACAGGTGGAAGTTCCTGACACGCAAGTGACTACGATCACTGAGTTACTTACTCATTTTAGATTGGATCATAAAGTGGTCATTGTGGAGTGTAATCAACAAATTCTGGAGAAATCTTCTCACTCAGAGACGTCACTGGCGGATGGAGACCGGATTGAGATCGTACATTTTGTAGGGGGTGGCTGACATGTTAAAGATAGGGTCCTATGAATTCAGCTCAAGGTTATTGCTCGGAACGGGGAAGTTTCCAAGTTTTGAGATTCAGAAGGAAGCGGTAGATGTATCGGAGTCACAGATTCTGACGTTTGCGGTTAGAAGAATGAATATTTATGAGGCGACTCAGCCTAACTTTCTAGAAATGTTGGATATTAGCGAATATACGTTGCTCCCGAATACAGCCGGAGCTAAGACAGCAGAGGAAGCTGTTCGGATTGCTAGACTGGCTAAGGCATCGGGTCTGTGTGACATGATCAAGGTTGAAGTTATAGGCGACTTTAAGACATTGCTACCAGACCCCATTGAGACGTTAAAAGCATCTGAAATGCTGTTAGCTGAAGGATTTATCGTCCTGCCATATACATCGGATGATGTGTTGTTAGCGAAGAGACTTCAGGATTTAGGGGTTCATGCTATTATGCCAGGTGCATCACCCATTGGATCGGGTCAGGGTATTATTAATCCTCTGAATCTAAGCTTTATTATAGAGCAGGCGACAGTACCTGTTATTGTCGATGCCGGGATTGGGAGTCCTGCTGACGCAGCGTTCGCAATGGAGCTTGGCGCGGATGGTGTATTACTAAATACAGCTATTTCGGGAGCTGGCGATCCAGTGAAAATGGCCTTGGCGATGAAGCTTGCGATTGAAGCAGGAAGACTCGGGTACGAAGCTGGAAGAATTCCGAAGAAACGATACGCATCAGCTAGCAGTCCGATGGAAGGCTGGAGTCCTAACTGAATGAGCGATGATTAAGGAAACGGCTGTTATCACCAATAGATTCAGATAGGCAGAACCCATATATATTAAGAATGGATGGACTGGAAAGGAAGAGAAAATGAAGGCAGAACATTCGTCTGAAATAGTAGAGGGCACACTAGACCACCCTTTACTTGAAACAGTTGAGCAAGAACCGATCTATCTGACCGTTGGCGTCGAGGAAAAGCTACCCGTAGGCAAAAATATTCTCTATGGCTTACAGCATGTACTTGTATCTAATGTGTGGCTTGATCCTGTATTTGTAGCTGCGCTCATCGGGTTACCGATGGCGTTAGCTGGTAATATGGTCAATGCGATATTTATCGCGGCTGGATTGGTAACGTTGGTTCAGGCTACGCGCCTTGTCAAGCTTCCTGTCGTGCAGGGCCCATCGGCTGCATTCGACTCTTTGATGATCTCAGCGGGTAGAGATAATGGCTTGGCTGCGGCAGGTGGGGGGATTATTCTCAGCGGAATCATTGTGTTCATATTAGCTATTACTGGAGTTCTAGGTCGTCTGAAGTCAATCTTTACGCCTGTCGTGTCCGGTGCAGTCATTTTCATTGTTGGAGTCGCATTATCCGGCTTTACGTTGTTTGAATTTCTGGGCGGTGAGCCTGGAAGTGAAACCTTTGCTAGCCCTTCAGTGTTGCTTATGTCGATTTCGACGGCACTCATAGTTGTTGTATTAACGGTTTTTGGAAAAGGGATATTACGTTCGTTTGCATTTCTAATCGCCTTACTTGTGGGGGATGTTCTAGCCTTCGGCTTAGGTCAAATTCATTTTTCCTCAGTGGCTGAGAAGAGTTGGTTCGGGATACCGAAATTTCTACCCTATGGTTCTTTAACGTTTGATTGGGTGACGTTTGCCACGTTCTTTTTCGCTTATATGGTAGCGGTTATTGAAGCGATGGGTGTATATCATGCGGCAGCCGATATGGTCGGTGTGAAGCTGGATGCCAAGAAGATTCGTTATGGGTTCTCAGGAGAGGCGGCCGGTTCGATCGCTTCCACACTTATAGGTGGTTTCCCAACGACAGCCTATGCTCAGAATGTGGGACTCCTACGTTTAACGGGTGTGGGTTCACGTCATGCGGTCACGGTAGCAGGTGTGATATTTTTGATCTTGGGATTTGTACCCAAGGCAGGTGCTTTATTGGTCGTTACACCTGCCCCTGTCGTAGGCGGACTTTTTCTGCCAGCAGCGGCTACATTAATTTATTCGGGTATTAGCATTCTTGCGAGAATGGCTAAGAATGAAGCGAATTTCACCATAGCAGGCCTATCCATCTTATTAGCCATTTCATTGCCTCCTATATTTGAAGGTGCGGCTGGCTTTACTGGGAAGTTTCTATCCAACTCCATCCTTGTAGGGGCAATAACTGCCGTCGTACTACAGCTCGTCCTTGTCAATATTCCGCATGGATTTAAGTTATTGCATATGAAGTTGATAAAGTCGAAGGAGTTGGGTGGATGAAGCCGGAATCAACGAGCATCACCAAGGAAATATTGCGATTTATCGAACAGTATGCTGAGCATACCTCAGCTAATTACGGTGAGCATCCAACGATGGAAGCGGACTATAACGAACTGGCATTACGGTTGTTTAACTATCAGTTTCAATTTAATATTCCTTATCGTAAATATTGCCAAGCACGGAGGAAGTCTCCACATTCGGTTAGGCAGTGGCAACAGATTCCTCCCCTTCCTGTGCAAGCTTTTAAAACATTGACTTTATCCTGTGAACCTGAGGAAGAAGCGGAAGCTATATTCATGACAAGTGGGACAACGAATGTCGATCAACGAGGACGAAATATCCATCCATGGCTACAAGTATGGGATGCTTCTATGGCTGCATCATTTAAGAGATTCGTGCTTCCAAGGCAAGACGGGATGACGATATTTGTACTTGTACCTAACAGCGAGCAGAATGCTCAATCCTCGTTGTCTCGTTATGTAAGTAGAGCGGTTCAGTTATATGGGACACCGATCAGTCGGTTCTTTTTTCAAGAGGGTAGTGGAATTGTTATGGAGGAATTAGTCGTAGCACTAATGGATATGGAACAGAGGGGGGAACCTATTCTGCTCATGGGAGCAACCTTCTCATATGTGCATGTCCTTGATTATTTGGAGGAACAGCGGCTTCGATTTACCCTGCCTAAGGGAAGTATTATATTTGATACTGGTGGCTTAAAGGGAGTAGCTCGTGAAATAACGACAGATGAGTTACACAAATCTCTGAGTATGGCTTTTCATGTTGATAGAGAGCAGTATTTGAATATGTATGGCATGACTGAGCTAAGCTCACAGCTATATGATCAGACATTGATTGGACCCACTTCCGATGTCGCGCTTTATGGGAACGACAAAGTTGGTCCTGGATGGATTAGAACACTCATCTTGCATCCAGATACGCTTCTTCCAGTGCAAGAAGGTGAGGTAGGTGTGCTAGCGCATTATGATTTAGCTAACTGGAATTCTAGTCTTGCCGTCCTGACAGAAGATTTAGGTTATTACACTAAGGATGGACTTGTGTTACAAGGTCGTGTGAAAGGCTCTGAGGCGCGCGGATGTTCACGGGTAGCTGGATCAATTAACGTAGGGAAATATAGCTAACAATGTAGAGGGGGGAGCGGATGATGATGAGTAATCAACTAGAATGGGATATTCGTTATCCTGCTTACGTTGTACCAAACGGGATAACATTCCAAGCCTATATAGAACGCATTATCGAGGATCCTGCTGGAAGATGTATTCTTCAATATCCTTGTCTAACGGCAGAGGAAATGACAGAAATAGCAACCCAAGTGACGAAGAATCGTGAGGCATATCTTAGTCAGCTAAGCACAATGGATATTGTCGATACCATACATAGAGCGGTGCAATTATGGCGTAATCCAGACTACGAGTTACGACAGAGAGCAGAGCGCTGGCTCCCCATCCTAACAGGCTACGATAAGGATATGATCTCTATCCAGCTCAAACGATTTATGCGTACCTTTCGCCGGAAAGAATTACTTCGATTTCTTGATGAAGAGTTAGATCCAAGTGCAGTTCTAGATGAATTTCGCCCACGTAAGTCTGGTGGAATGAGTAAGGCATATGGACCCAATCTAATCTATCATATTTTTTCTGGGAATGTCCCGGGGTTACCCATTTGGAGCTTAGTGATGGGGTTGCTAGTAAAGTCCGCGAATATTGGCAAGACATCCTCATCTGAGCCTTTGATGGCGGTATTGTTCACCCAATCGTTAAGAGAAGTAGACGCCCAACTTGCGGATACAATCGCTATCCTGCCATGGAAAGGTGGAGAACGTGATTTAGAGATGGCTGTCATCAAAGCCGCAGAAGCTGTTATTGCCTACGGATCGGATGAAACCGTTAATCAGATTCGCGCACAAGTACCATCCTATAAGCGATTTATTAGCTATGGTCATAAAATAAGCTTCGCAATGGTGGGAAAGGAAGCCTTAACGCCTGATCTTTTTCATGAAACGGTATCAAGGATTGCTGAGGATGTATCCACTTATGATCAACAAGGCTGTGTTTCACCGCATTCTATATTTGTGGAAGAAGGTGGGGCAATCTCATCCCAAGCATTCGCACAGCTTCTCGCTGCTGAGTTGCAACGTTATCAGATCAAGAAACCTCGGGCCGTGTTACTTCCAGAAGAAGCGCAAGCCATTCATACCGTTCGAAATCGATATGAGCTAGAAGGGTTGAATGGAGATGGGACTGCGGTTTATTCTAGTCCATCTGGAACGGAGTGGACGGTTATTTATCATGCCGATCTAGGGTTTGAGACCTCTCCTTTAAATCGGACGGTTCACCTATTTGGATGCAAGAGATTAGAGAGTGTTATTGCGTATCTAGTGCCTCATAGGCAATATTTACAAACTGTCGGTATAGCTGTGGAACCAGAACGGCTTCAGCAACTTGCCAATGCGTTAGGTATAGCAGGGGTGAATCGTATCTGTGCAATCGGACAGATGTCACGAACACCTGCGGGTTGGCATCATGATGGTCGATTCAACTTATTAGACCTTATTCGGTGGACTGATATCGAGTGGCGTGCAGAACAGCTGGCTGAACGATATGACGCTGACGTGGAATAGAGGGGGAGAAATCATGGATTTCAAGGGTAAGGTTGTGCTAGTGACGGGGGCTAGTCGAGGTATTGGAGCAGCTACTGCGAAAGCAATTGGAGCATTGGGTGCAACGGTTATCGTTAATTATTTAACAAGTGAGAAGAAGGCGGCTGGAGTTGTTGCTGACATTCAAGCTAGTGGTGGCGAAGCAATAGCGCTACAAGGAGATGTCACAAATGAGCGAGATGTAGAGCAACTGATATCGCGTATTATAGGGGACTATGGAGTCATTGATGTTGTAGTGAATAATGCGTTACGTCAGTATACATTCAACCCCAAAACACGGGAGACTGCTTGGAGTATTCAGTGGGAGCATTATCAGCAACAGCTTGAGGGCAGTTTAGGAGGAGCTTTTCATGTGTGTAAAGCAGCAATACCTCATATGAAGTGGCAAGGAGATGGGCGGATTATTAATATGGTAACGAATCTGATCGACTTTCCAATTGTACCGTATCATGATTATACGACAGCCAAAGCAGCGTTACTTGGATATAGTCGCAATCTTGCAGCAGAATTAGGCGTATTTGGAATTCGTGTGAACTGTGTTGCTGCAGGATTAACTTATCCAACGGATGCAAGTCGTGATACGACAGAGGATGTGAAGCAGGCAGTTATAGCACTGACCCCCCTTAAACGGATCGCTACGCCTGAGGATATTGCTGGAGGGGTATTAATACTAGCTTCGGATTGGTCCTCTTTTATTACAGGGCAATGTTTGCGAGTAGACGGGGGACTCGTGATGAACTAATGGCGCAGCCAGCGCGTACCGATACTCAATCGGTGCGCGCTCTTTGAGTTTAGCCTGAAACCATTGATAGTTATAAAGTAGATATAATCTTCAACTGCTTAATGTATCTCTGTTTCTGAATTACACTGATTAAGATAAAAATTCTCTGCTTTTAAACTAATTACCAGGTTGGAAGTCTTCCTCAATTACAAAAAAATGGTATATGTTGATTTCAAATATATGATGATATAATGTGTTTAGGATACTTTGGAACAATTTGGAATACAAGGGAAATTAACAAGACCTCTCAAAATAGGAGTCCTTAATAAGGTGGTGTAGCAATGAGCGATATGTTATTGGCCATGCTGGTGTGGGATGTGAAGGCGACTAATTTGAAATCACATCTTAAAAAACAAAAAATTAAGGGATACTTGGAAAGTGTATCAGACAATTTAATAGCAGTAGCTTCTAAAGAAATCACTGACAACGGTGAGAGTATGAGCCTTAGAACCTCAATCGAATTACAGACGCGCACGGTTTTATTAGTTCACACTGAAGATTATGGATGGGGGTTTAACGGTTATTTTAAAGGTGAGCAAACCGGTTCCTTTTTCCTGAAATATGATGCTCCTGCTGATCAAAACTTAGCAGAAAATACGTTACTTGATTTTGCAGCGAATCCTAGAAAGATAGTAGAGTTGTCAAACTGCTTGAATTCTGCACATGAGGAATCTATTTATGAAAATAGTTGGAACCTGTTCGCAGAAGTTCTTGGGATTGAAATTAGCAATGATTTTAATTTTGATTCTCTGGAAGGGCTCCCGGAAGGAATTCTCATACAATGCGGTATTGAGATTTCCACCCCCAAAAAATCATTTCTAAAAAAACTGATAAAAAAACATATGGAACCATCTCTGACGGAAAGTGGGTTCATATCAAATTCTACTACCATGTTGCCCTGTGATTTTGCGTACTTTAAGAATGTAGATGGTTTTTTTACAGGCATCATGATTAACAAAGATGAAGATAGTATTAATTCGCATCTGAAAACATTATATGGGGATGTACCTCTATTTTCTCCTGGCGAAAGATACTTCAAGAACGAGGATGAACTTGTCATTATTCTACAAGAGACGTCTTGTCAGTTTGAGAGAAAGTTAGATGAATACAAGGATCAAATGAGCTTTGATATTTTTGACTGTGGGGAGATATTTAAAGAGTATATGAATGACTATTTATTGACTAAAGGGTACCGAATGATTGAATCAAGTATTGATCAGTTGTCCGGAGGTAAGGTACTGTACAGGAGAATTGATGAAGATCATGATATCTCGTTCAGCCATTCGCTGTATTATTTAGGACTGGTCGCATCTTACAGCAAGGGGGATAATAAAACGAAAATTTATATGCGTGACGAAGCTGGGAATTATCTGAGTCGCAACTTCAAAAACCAAGCTGAGTATATTGAAATTTTAGAAAAATATAAATTAGCCTTAGACAAGCTGGAGCATTTAGCTTTTTAACGATAATCCTGTAGAGATAAAGACTGTTAAGTCGACTATATCTAGCAAATCCGCTAAGGATTTCAATGCGATATTTAGCTTAGGCTCCCAAATATTAAAGCGTGGTAATTACAAGTTAGAACAGAAAACCCGGCATTGATATAACCGGGTTTTCTGCTATTTTATTCAGGGAGGTGTCCTATGAGTGAATTAACAACGGCTATTCTAGTGCACAACCTAGAACTGTCGATTCTCGAGCAATGGGTACGTAAGAAGAAAAAAGAAGCCTTTCTGACTCAAGTGAACCAGGAATGGATCGGTTTGTTTATCGAGAATGATCTGCGGGCCGCAAATAAATGGGCTGGAAAGGTATCGGCAGAGTTAAAAAAAAAGGTGCTTTTTTTCGGCAACTACGACGAGTGGGGGTGGAGAGCCGACTTTTGGGAAGACGGAGTCCTTAAGGTTCATATAGATATCCCCTTTGAGCAACCGAAGAAAATGAAGCTTGAACCGTTACAAACGGAGGCCTGGCTTCCTTTTGCCGCAAACCGCGAATCGCTAATCCTTTTACATTCTTTACTTAAAACCAATCCGCTCGACCCGAATGGAGACAATCATTTTAAGCAGGCGTTTGCGTTGGAAAACCTAACCTTTATGTCTTTTGACTATATCAAAATGCTTGGTGACAACAAGCTACAGGAACAAGGAATCATTAGGGTCAATGGGAACAAAGCAAAATGGAGAGTGAATGAAGTCATCCTGGAAGTGTTAAAGGAACCACTGGAGAAGCACGGATATACTCTCCTGCCGGCCTCTAAAGGCGCCGATTTGGAAAAGGATGTTACTTTTCACAAGGTTATAGACTCCTATCGATACATGATTAGGATCGATAAAGTTGAAAATATAATCAGTAAAGAGATAAGGCTATTTTATTATCCTCCCTACTATATATGGGATATTCAGGTCTGGATGCAAGAGCATGGATATAAGCTGGAGTTTTCGTACGATAATGAAAGTGAACTCCGAACATCCCTACTGGAAATGCTACAGCACGTATTAACTAAGGGGATTCCGTGGCTGGAGTCTCTGCGGATCGAGAAATTCAACTTACAGGAGGTCTATCGCAATGTTCTTAATCCTTTTATGAATAAACACGGTTTTTATTTAAGGGAAGAAGGCGAGACAGCGGATAAGGAACAACAAGAGTTTATCTATCAGACAGCAGATCAAAAGTGGCGAATCTTGTTTCAGCATCAGAAGAATAGGCCCAAAGTTCATACTTACATGAAAAGGTATAATGAGATTATTAATAATACTTTGTATTATCCAGAGTCAAAGAACAGAAGTGATGGAGGAGACTTTTACTATAGAACATCACAGGAGCTAGGCGAGCAACTCATTGGAGCCGCAGGTGCATTTTTAAACTTACTTCAATATGAATCTACATTAGAATATAGTACAAATCTACGAGGGCAATTTTTTTAATGGCATTTAAGTATGTATTAAGCAAGTAAAATAAAGAGAAGCTCCTATATGACGTGGTGAATTTAAAGTTAACACAGAAAGCCGGGCATTGTTATAACCGGGTTTTCTGCTATTTTACGGATCTCAGCTTTTTGGACAACCGAAGATGGTAAATATTCTAAAGGTGACACATCCTCAGTTTTTATAATTGAAGTGAAGCTAACCCTTCTTCATTAACAGAAGATGTTGATATTGCCAAGTGTGTTCATTCGCAATAGCGTTACTCCTTGCACCCATGCGCGACCTGCCTCGATAGCTTTTCTGGGCTGATCATCTTGAGGGTACTTTTGTTCAAATTAAATGAACGATATGTTCAACACAGTCCGTAGCTTCGGCAGTAGTCCATAATCATTACATGAGTTTACTCTTTTGTACAACCATCGAATCCAAATAAATAACATCGTAACTGAAGCACGGAACAGTAGGGTTTGCCTTATTTTTTTTGTACTTTTTTTGTCATGAAAAGAGGAGGAATTTATTTATCTCGTATTCTAATAAAACCAATACAATGAGAAAATACATAGAATTTGCTGTATTCGAGGGTGGGAGCGTTGAAGTAACTGATGAAGATACAACTTCTCTGCTTTTAAACTAATTACCAGGTTGGAAGTCTTCCTCAATTACAAAAAAATGGTATATGTTGATTTCAAATATATGATGATATAATGTGTTTAGGATACTTTGGAACAATTTGGAATACAAGGGAAATTAACAAGACCTCTCAAAATAGGAGTCCTTAATAAGGTGGTGTAGCAATGAGCGATATGTTATTGGCCATGCTGGTGTGGGATGTGAAGGCGACTAATTTGAAATCACATCTTAAAAAACAAAAAATTAAGGGATACTTGGAAAGTGTATCAGACAATTTAATAGCAGTAGCTTCTAAAGAAATCACTGACAACGGTGAGAGTATGAGCCTTAGAACCTCAATCGAATTACAGACGCGCACGGTTTTATTAGTTCACACTGAAGATTATGGATGGGGGTTTAACGGTTATTTTAAAGGTGAGCAGACCGGGTCCTTTTTTCTGAAGTATGATGCTCCTGCTGATCAAAACTTAGCAGAAAATACGTTATTTGACTTTGCAGCGAATCCTAGAAAGATAGTAGAGTTGTCAAACTGCTTGAATTCTGCACATGAGGAATCTATTTATGAAAATAGTTGGAACCTGTTCGAAGAAGTTCTTGGGATTGAAATTAGCAATGATTTTAATTTTGATTCTCTAGAAGGGCTCCCGGAAGGAATTCTCATTCAATGCGGTATCGAGATTTCCACCCCCAAAAGATCATTTCTAAAAAAAATGATAAAAAAACATATGGAACCATCTCTGACGGAAAGTGGGTTCATATCAAATACTACTACAATGTTGCCCTGTGATTTTGCTTACTTTAAGAATGTGGATGGTTTTTTTACAGGCATCATGATTATCAAAGATGAAGATAGTATTAATTCGTATCTGAAAACATTATATGGGAATATACCTCTATTTTCTCCTGGCGAAAGATACTTCAAGAACGAGGATGAACTTGTCCTTATTCTACAAGAGACGTCTTGTCAGTTTGAGAGAAAGTTAGATGAATACAAGGATCAAATGAGCTTTGATGTATTTGACTGCGGGAAGATATTTAAAGAGTATATGAATGACTATTTATTGACTAAAGGGTATCGAATGATTGAATCAAGTATTGAACAGTTGTCCGGAGGTGAGATACTGTACAGGAGAATTGATGAAGATCATGATATAAGTTTCAGTCATTCGCAGTATTATTTAGGATTGGTAGCTTCTTATATCAAGGGGGAATTTGAAACAGTAATCCATATTCATGATGAAGCCGGGAATTCTGTGAGTCGTAACTTCAAAAACCAAGAAGAGTATATTGAAATTTTAGAAAAATATAAAATAGCGTTGGACAAGCTGGAGCATTTAGCTTAAATAGCATTGAATTAAACAACAACAAACCGGAAGCCGAACGTATCCAACGACAAAAAAAGTGCCAACATAAAAAAGGAAAAGCCCGTTAATGGATCATACCCTCTGTTAAGTAGACAAATAAAAAAAGCTATTCCTTCAGCGCGTGCCGATATTCAATCGGCGCGCGCTGTTTGAGTTTAGCCTGAAATTTCACTACCAGGATCTTGAACTCATCTGTATACTGCTGAGATATTTGTCCTCTTTTAACCATGAAAATATCCCCTCCAAGTTCACACTTATCCACATGACATGGGCCAGCGTATGTACTATTCCATATTCATGAACGTTTGATAATAGGCTCTACGAAAGTCTGTTGGCGTCATTCCCTCATATGCTTTGAATAATTTCATGAAATACTTCTCGTCAGAAATACCAACCTCATGGGATATTTGCTGTACCGTTAGATTACTTCGTGAGAGAAGCTCCTTTGCTTTTAACAGCTTTTGACGATGAATATACTCTTGTAAATTTATTCCCGTATGTTGCTTGAAGAAGCGGGACAAATAGTCACGGTTATAGTTGAAATAATTCGCCACATCCTGCACATGTATCTTTTCTAGGGCATGGACACGTGTCCACTCCATAATGTTTGATATTTGATGCTCCTGTTTCCCTCCTTGCTGTACACCTCTCAGATGTTGCAAAGCTTGTTCTGAAACTTCGATTAAAAGGGACGTAAGCAAATAATGTGTTGCATAGACGTTGTAGTCAGGTGAGTTTGCTACGTGCATGAGTTGACGAAATTGAATGTGGATTCGATCTATAATAGGCGGTGTAAAAAAGAAGGGTATGTAAATAAAAGTATTCTCGAGTGTATGTAGTGAATTTAGAGAATGACCAACTGCAGTTTCTTGCATCACAGCTTCTTCATCAACGATTTCTATCGATTCCTGACAGCAGAAATGTAACCAATCAAAGGCTAAACCTGGGTCGCATGCTTGATATCCTTCATGGGGACGATGAGGTTCAAGAAGCATAATCTGGCCAGGCGTGACTTCATAGCGTTCCTGCTCCTGTTGCATATATAGCGTTTCTTTTGTGCCAATAATCAGTTCATAAGTATCGATAATACGTTTCGCATGGCTCCAAGGTTGATCGGAGTGGAATTGCCCGCCTAGTGTGAATTGAAGTGGAGTAGAGATATCTATTTTTAGAAACCGCAAGTGAGTCACCTCTCTCATTATCGTTATATAAAGTCAATTTTGTCTACCTAAAGTATTACTGGGACTACCGACAAAGTCAATCCCTATATGATAGGATTTGATTATATATAATAGAGAGGAAGCGTGATTCCTAGTGGCGATGAAGTATAATTATGTACCTTTAAAAAATGTAAGGATTGAAGACTCTTTCTGGTCTGGATATGACAAGCTCGTTCGTGATGTTGTGATCCCTTACCAGTGGGAAGCGTTAAATGATCGGATTGAGGATGCAGAACCTAGTTTTGCGATTCGTAATTTTCGGATTGCTGCAGGGAAAGAGGAAGGGAATTTCGAAGGTTTTGTATTCCAAGATAGTGATTTAGCGAAGTGGCTCGAAGCTGTAGCTTATTCGCTTACGAGGCATAGTGACCCATCACTTGAAGCCATTGCTGACGAGGCGATTGATTTAATTGGTGAGGCCCAACAAGCAGATGGATATATCAACACTTATTTTACGATTGAAGCACCCGATAAGCGCTGGACCAATCTAACCGAGTGCCACGAATTATATGTAGCAGGACATTTAATAGAGGCGGCTGTGGCTTATTACAATGCCACGGGTAAAGTTAAATTTCTAGATATCGTTAGCCGGTTTGTTGACTATATAGGTAACGTATTCGGTACAGAGCAGGGGCAAATTCAAGGCTATGATGGTCATCAGGAGATTGAGCTTGCGTTAGTGAAGTTATATAAGGCAACGGGTGAGGCAAAGTACTTGCAGCTTAGTCAATATTTCTTAGACCAACGTGGGCAAGAGCCAAGTTTCTTCGTGGAAGAATGGGAGAAGAGAGGACGAAGTTCATACTGGCAACCGGAATTGACAGGAGAGAAATCACGGCCTGATTTGAAATACACTCAGAGCCATGCTCCCGTCCGTGAACAAAAAGAAGCTCATGGGCATGCTGTTCGTGCAGTATATATGTATACAGCCATGGCTGATATAGCGGCACAGTCTGGGGACGCAGGCATGCTGGCTGCCTGTCATATATTATGGGACAATATGGTTCACAAACAAATGTATATTACAGGCGGAATCGGATCGACTCATCATGGTGAAGCTTTTACGTTTGATTATGATCTACCCAATGATACGGTCTATGCAGAGACATGCGCTTCCATCGGATTGATTTTCTTTGCCCAGCGGATGTTGCAAATAGAGCCTAACAGTGAGTATGCGGATGTAATTGAAAGAGCTCTGTATAACAATGTAATTGGGAGTATGTCACTGGATGGTAAACACTACTTCTATGTCAATCCATTAGAGGTGTGGCCACAAGCGTCAGAGGGGAATCCGGGTAAACATCACGTTAAATCAGTTAGACAGAAATGGTTCGGTTGTTCTTGTTGTCCACCTAACGTCGCACGTCTAGTGGCTTCTCTAGGAGAATATTTGTATACAGTTAGTGAGTCTGAGCTATATGTTCATCAATATATTGGGGGAACAGCGAGCGCTAGTATTGCTGGACAGCATGTAGAGCTTCGTCAAGAGACGAATTATCCTTGGGATGGAAAGATCGACATCCATGTCTCTCCTGAGCGAGCAAGTTCATTTACACTTGGACTTCGTATTCCAGGTTGGTGTCAAAGTGCCACCCTTCGTATTAATGGTGAAGAGATCGTTCTGGGAGAAGTCGTACACAATGGTTACGCTCGAATGGAGCGAACATGGAGGAAGGGGGATATCGTACAACTTGAACTGAATATGGATATTCAGCTGATCCAATCCCATCCTGAGCTTCGGGCAAATGCAGGTAAAGTAGCGATCCAACGAGGCCCTCTCGTATATTGTGTGGAGGAGATCGATAATGGGGCACCTCTAGCTTCAATGACATTAACTACGAATAGTCAATTAACAGCAAGATTTGACCCTAATCTCCTTGGAGGTCGGATGGTTATTGAAGGAGAAGGTATGGTAGATGAACCCAATGACTGGGGAAACTGTTTATATCGTCCATTGAGTGCTTCATCTACATCCAAGCCCGTCAAACTAGTGGCTGTTCCTTATAATAGTTGGGGAAATCGCGAGCCAGGGGAAATGACAGTATGGATTAGAACTGCGAATACGAATACAATTTGAGAGGGTAACATCCTCCAAAACGGAACGCTGTTTCCACTACATTTTATTGTCAACGTAGATCACTTTCTTACATTTGCTCATCAGGGATGTAAGTGAGTGATTTTTTTTATCGTTAGGTTAATATTCGGAATTGACACAATTAACCAACTGGAATATAGTTCTATTACGGAATAATGGTTTGAGTGGTGAACTATTCTATCGTAAAACTATTTGAGTGGTGAACTATTGAAGTGGGAAAGGTGTGGCTAGAGAAGTGGAACATGAATCAAGGCATTGGATTGAACGATATATGACAGCATCGATGATTATGACTAAACGTTTTCAAGGAGAAATTAGTGGAGTGATTGGTCAGGAATTAACAAGTGATCAGTATCAACTTTTACGCTTAATCTATCTGGAGGGTGCAAACTGCACATCTACAGTTCTAGCAGAACAATTCTATGTAGGCAAAAGCTCCATTACAGCCATGACCAATCGTCTTGTTGAGTACGGTATGATTGAGCGGACAAGAGATGAATCAGATCGTCGGCAAGTTTATTTATCTTTGAGTAAGTATGGGCATAAGATTTATACGGAGGCAGAGTCACAGGTACAGAAGATGGTGTCGGACTATCTTGTTCATTTCACACAGCAAGATATTGAGACGTTTATTACCTTATATGAGCGGCTGGCGCATTTGGTTCAAGATACAGGGACAGGAGGAGAGAATAAAATATGAAAACCATACTTAAGGCTAGATGGGGAATTGTTGTACTATGGTTAATTGTAGCTGTAGTGCTGGTACTTACGGCACCACCGGTAAGTGATTTGATCCGTGAGAATGGACAAATCGATGTTCCGAATGGCTATTCTTCTACAGAAGCTACACGGATTATGGATGAGGTAGCTAAGGAGAGTGGGGGTAGTAAGGAAACTCAAATAGCTCTTGTGTTCCATGATGTGAAGGGGCTTGATGCTGCCGCTACACAAGCGATTAAGCAGGCGCTAGGTGATCTTGAGAACAACAAGGAGAACCTGAGCATTGAGTCGATTATTAATCCTTTTGAACAACCTGAGATTGCTAGCAAATTAATAGCCAAGAACGGCAATACCATCATGACTTCTATTACTGTGGACTTAAGTACGATGTCTATGAAAGAAATAGAAGCGGGATTACATACAGCTTTAGAATCGGTTAGTGTGCCTCATTATTTGACAGGTAAAGATCAGATCAGTGAGGATAGTATTGTAAGTTCACAAGCGGGACTAAAGAAATCGGAGTACATTACAGTTGTTTTTATACTCATCATATTGTTTGCCGTATTCCGTTCTTTTGTCGCACCTTTTGTGCCTCTTTTAACGGTTGGTATTAGCTATATTGTGTCACAATCCATCGTTGCTTTTTTGGTGGAATGGTTTGGTTTTCCAATCTCGACCTTTACTCAAATCTTCATGGTGGCTGTGATGTTTGGAATAGGGACGGATTATTGTATTTTATTAATTAGTCGTTTTAAGGAAGAGTTAAGTCAGCAAGATGATATACGCGCAGCGATAACGGAGACCTATAGGACAGCAGGAAAGACGGTATTCTTCTCTGGTCTTGCAGTGTTGGTAGGATTTCTTGCCATTGGTTTAGCGAAGTTTTCATTGTATCAATCGGCTGTGGCTGTAGCCGTTGGGGTCGCGGTGATGATGGTTGCTTTAGTGACCATTGTTCCTTTCTTTATGGCCGTGTTAGGTCGTACATTATTCTGGCCTATGAAGAAATCGATTGAGCATAAGGAGAATCAACTATGGGGGGCAGCTGGTAAATTCTCTCTGAAGCGTCCATGGGCAGCACTGCTCATTGTAGCTATTGTCGTTACACCTTTTCTAGTCACATATGACGGAAAGCTATCATTTAATAGTCTTGATGAAATTGGAGATCATTATGAATCCGTTGAAGCCTTTAATATTATCTCAGATAGCTTCGGACCAGGAGAATCCCTTCCAGGTCAAATTGTAATCAAGAATGATGATCGGATGGATACTACAGAATATATGGCTCTTGCAGAAGAGATTAGCCGTGAAGTCGAGAAGGTAAGTGGAGTTGCCGGGGTACGTAGTTTAACTCGACCTACAGGAGATGTCATTGAAGATTTCCAAATCCCTAAGCAGCTTGGAACATTGTCCAATGGTTTGGGTGAAGGTGGTAAAGGGATAGATCAGATCCAGACGGGTCTTGCTGAAGCAAGTCGTCAATTGAGTGATAATGAACCCAAACTGCAAGAGGCCGTTTCAAGTACAGGGAAATTGTCTGAGGGTACAGGTAAGCTTAAGGATGGTATTCGTGAGCTTGGTGTGGGACTTAGTAAGATTCAAAACGGGATTAAGGACGGCTCCATGGGAGCTGGAGAACTGAAGAAGGGCTTAGAAACAGCTAAGGAAAGTGCAGTTCAGCTAGCAAAAGCCAATGAACAGTTACTAGCTAGCTACGGTACAATAGAGAAAGGCATAAGCGCATTTGACGATGGTCTGAAACAAATAGAACAGCAAATGAATGGTGTAGCCTTTGGATTAAACCAACTAGATGCATCATTTACCAGCTTGGAGGTCAGTTATCCAGAACTGCTTCAGGACACAGATTATCTTACAATTAAGGGAACCGTAACGGAAACGGGTAAGGGTGCTCTAGCACTATCTGCTGGGATAACAAAAATGAGCAGTCAATTTGAGCAAGTGACCGCAGGATTGATTAAAGCGAATCAAGGATATGCGGAAGTATCTGCAGGGCAAACAGCGCTCTCTAAAGGATTCGATCAATTCATTAGCGGTATGGGCAAGCTTGAATCAGGATTAATTCAAGCTGCCGACGGCCAAGGAGAAATCGTTGGGCAAGTGCCTCAACTAGAGAAAGGGTTATCTGATTTACAGAATGGACAGGAGCAATTACAAGATGGATTCGGTCAATTAACAGGACAGATTAGTGAGTTAACGGAGGGACTTGATCAGAGTGCTGAAGGACTATCTCAAATCTCAGGTGGTATCACGACTGCGCAACAATTTCTAACACAGATTGAAGATGCTCCAGATCAAGAGTTCAGTGGATGGTATATTCCGGAAGAAATATTGAAGAATGCAGACTTCACACAGGTATTTGATACCTATCTATCTCCGCAACGTAAGGTTATGACTCTTGATGTTATATTTGCAGAGAATCCTTATGGTACGGAAGCTATCGGTAGTATAGAAGAGATTCATAACGCAGTAAATAGAGCCGTTGTTGGGACTAAATTAGAGAATGCTGAGATCGCTATTCATGGTGTGACAAGTACTTTCGCAGATTTACAACAAATATCGAATGAAGATTACAAGCGGACGGTTACCTTGATGCTTGTAGGAATTTTCATTATTCTTGTGATTATGTTGAGATCTATTATTATGCCGTTATATCTTATAGGTTCGTTAGTGCTTACCTACTTCACGGCACTAGGTGTGACAGAAGCGATCTTCGTAAATATGCTGGGTTACACGGGTATTAGCTGGGTAACGCCGTTCTTCGGGTTTGTAATGTTAATGGCGCTTGGGGTTGACTATAGTATCTTCCTGATGGATCGGTTTAATGAGAATAAAAGTTGGAATGTTCAAGATTCGATTCTTCATGCCATGCGGAATATGGGGACTGTCATTCTATCTGCAGCTGTTATATTAAGTGGCACATTTGCTTCTATGTATCCATCGGGCGTACTGTCAATGCTACAAATAGCAACAGTCGTTCTTGTAGGACTGGGGTTATACTCACTGCTGATGCTTCCGTTCTTCGTACCTGTCATGGTGAAGATATTCGGACGAGCAAATTGGTGGCCATTCCATAATAAACAAGAAGAGAGTTCCGAGAATAGATCGATTCATATGTAGATAGATATTAGATATATAAATAGAATAGATCTAGATAAATGATAACCAGAAGAGGCTCCCTTTGTTAGGGTAGCCTCTTTGGTATTTATTTTGAAAATAAATAATTTCAGTATGTTCGATTGTCCGTAACGAGAAACATCTATTATTCATAAATTAATAGTGCAAGGTTTACATGAACGAAAGTGAGTAAAATCAATTCGAGGGGGGATCAAAGATGGTGTACCATTACACGGCTATCGGTGATTCTTTAACAGTTGGGTATGGGGCTTTGCCTGGCAATGGATTCGTACCCACATATCGAAGACTTGCCGAGTATCATCTTCAAACTTCGGTAACTTATGATAATTTGGGAGTTATTGGGTTGACTACCCAAGGGCAATACGATCTGATAAGTCGAAACTTAACCTTTAGGCAATCGTTACAACAGGCAAATATTATTACATTGTCAATTGGTGGGAATGATCTAATCAGAGCCGCTAGAACAACAGGTGTAACATCTCAACATTTCAACAAAGCACTTGCTCACTGTCAGACGAATTTCGAGCATATTATCAAAGGGTTACATCAGATAAAGAGAAACGGGAATCAGCGCTATATCATTCGAGTCATTGGTTTATATAACCCTCTTCCCCAAATAGAAGAAGCGTCTTATTATGTTCAGAGGTTCAACCAATATATAGAGCGGTTTCAGAGCGCGACGTTAGAAGTGGCTAATATATACCCTCTTTTTTATGGAAGAGAAAGAGAGCTATTATCGCTAGACCATATTCACCCTAATAGTCGTGGCTATCGTATCATTGCAGATCAATTAAATCGTTTGGGATATAGACCCTTGAGTTAAGCGGTCTATATTTCAGTGATTTCAGACCACTAGGTCAATTTTCTCAAAAGACTCAGAACGGCCCATTTGCGTTCTTGACGTTTTTTATACTTCGGAAGCGTACGGTAGATATCAATAGATTCTTGAAATGCAGATTTGGCATCTTCTTTACGATCTAATGCTTTATACATCATACCTAACAGATAACATGCCTCGCTTGAAGAAGATTGAATCGTTTGGAATTGCCGGACATAATGCTGAGCTTTATCACGATCTTGATTCTGATAGACTCCTGCTAATCTGAGATAAGGTTCCCCATACTTGACTTTAGGGTTAATATCTAGCCCTTTAAGAATGTAGACTTCACCCTGATCGATAGACCCTAAATTTAACAACACCGTGCCTAGATCGCTCCAGTATTCAGCAGAATGTTCATAGGGTTCTTGAATCTTCTCCAATATGGGCAATGCTTCTTTGTATTTTTTGCGCTCCATGAGTAATCGAGCTAGCTGATATTTAGAAGAAACGTCGTTGTAATTTAGAGCAATTTCACTACGGAGTTTGGAAATCTTACTCATCCGCTTAAAGGGCTTTGTGATACTGGGAAACACCCCGACATAGCGACGGTCCAGGAGATAAACAACTACAAGAATAACAAGTAACGCTAGAAATGGATTCCCTAACAATCGCCATAATAAGAAAAAACCAATAAATTTCATGAATTCCCTCCATAATGATATTAGTAAAATAGCTCTCTTGACTGACTATAGTTGAGATAAGGCATTCCTGACACTAAGAATATACTTAGATGATTCGAGCGGATTTACTCCTCGTCTTGTGCGGCTAATGGTCGTATCTTCTGGACATTCCTTGTATCCTGCAAAAGAACAAACCATGATGCCTTTACCTCCAGTCATAGAACGTAGCTTTATTGGATATTCAAGTGAGGAAGCTACGGGGACAACGCCTTCCACCATGAATCTTCCCTGAAGAACAGAGGGGGCTTCGAAATCTGCTCGCATGTGTACTAGATCGCTAAGTATTTTACCACTGTAGTCTTCGGGTGTAGTGATTCGAAAGTGCAACATAGGTTCTAGCAAAGTAGTCCCCGTGTGATCAAGTCCGTTCATGATCCCCATAGGCGTGGCAACCACAAAATCAAGCGGATGTGTGTGCCATACATGATGTTGTCCTTCTGTTAATGTGATCTTTAGGTCAGTTACTTCCCAACCCTGGAGACCTTGCTGCAGAACTTCTGGAATGCGTCTTTCTACTTCATTCTGATATCTAAGTAGAAGATCATCACTACGAACCTGTGAGCTATAGATCAGGCCACTTCCACGGGGTAAGGGCTCGATGGTGAAACGAAGGATGGCCCAACAGGGTTTAGGCATAGTATAGGCAATATATCCCTCGCCTCGCTGACTTGGAGTTTCCTTATAAATGACAGAGGGTTGGTCGAATATGATGTGCAGACCGAATCTACTTGCGAGCAGACTGGTTAGAATCTCTAGTTGAATAGCACCCATTACTTTCAGATGAAGTTCACGTTCTTCCGGATACCATTGTAGATCAAGTAAAGGATCTTCATCTGTTAATTCTTGCAACGCTTCTACCAAAGCGGGATAACGTGTCGGATCTTGTTCATGGACCTGAACGGTTAGCAAGGGCACGGCCATAGATGGAGAGGGAGGGACGCCATGTGAACTACCCAGAATATCACCGATATTGGACTGGCTAAGTCCGTAGACTGCTGCAATGTCACCGGAACTTATTTGTCCTATATCTACAAACTTACGGCCGTCGAGCTTACGTATTTGGGTGATTTTCTCCTGTACATTTTGGGTTATGTTGTGTACGGAATCTCGATTTCTTAACTTTCCATTATATAAGCGTACGAAAGAGGTACGTCCCATCGTCTTATCGCGTTCTATTTTGAAAATAACCCCGGCTAACTCTGCCTCATCATCACCGGCCGCGGCAGGAAGATACTGAACAATCGCATTCAGTAGTTCAGTAACACCAATGCTTCGCTCAGAGGCCCCAAAGCAGATAGGAAATAGCTGAGCCTTTTGACTGAGATCTTGAAATTTGCTTAAAATCTCATGCTCAGGAATCACTTCACCGTCGAGATAGCGAAGCATGAGTTGTTCATCTTGTTCAATGACAGACTCCATTACGCTTTGATTAGACATTCCAAATCGAGAGATCTCAGTTAGATTAGTAAACAAAGAATTAATTTCAGTAAATTGCTCCCCCTCTCCTTGAGGTACATTTAAAGGAACGGCAAAAGGTGTAATCAGATGCTGGATCTGTTTCATAATATTCATGACATCTACGCCAATCCTATCCATTTTATTTACATAGATGAGGGTTGGAATTCCAAGTTGCTTCAGCGCCTGCCAGATCGTCTCCGTCTGAGATTGAATGCCTTCAGCCGCGGATACGATTAATATAGCTCCGTCCATGACACGTAGTGAGCGTTCCACTTCGGATAAGAAGTCGACATGTCCCGGTGTATCCACTAAATTAATATATACATCCTGCCAGACTATGGAGGTTGTGGCTGATCGGACTGAAATTCCCCGCTGCCGTTCCACTTCTAGGTTATCGGTCTGTGTCGTTCCCCGATCTACACTTCCTAAACTTCGGATCACACCACTTGTGTAGAGCATATGCTCGGTAGTTGTTGTTTTCCCTGCATCAACATGTGCAAATATACCGACGTTTCTTCTAGATTGAATAGTCATGTAAGCAGCTCCGTTAGAAAACAATTATAGTAATTTTTATTATATCATAGGCTCATATAGGTTGTTATTAGAATCAGGTTATTTACCATATCATTAGAATTGATCCATGAGCTAAGTAAAATTTAGTTCCTTATAGTAATATGAAGATTGTTGAAAAAATTCTACATAGGAAGTTATATATCGTATATAGTAGCTTTACTGTATGGATTAGAAACGAGGGGGAGTCTCATTGGATCTTCATTTAACGAAACAAATTGAGTTTATTCGCGAAGTAGATCGTCTCAAAACTATTTTTCGGCAGTCATATATTATGGATAAGTCTAGACATGAGAACGATGCTGAGCATTCTTGGCACATCACATTGATGGCTTGGGTGCTACAAACCCATACCTTGGATCGCGAGGTGAATCTTCTTCATGTTATGAAAATGCTCCTTATTCATGATCTCGTAGAGATTGATGCTGGCGATACCTTCGCCTATGATGTGGCAGGGCAGGTAGGGAAGTTTGAGCGTGAAAGGGATGCAGCTATAAGAATCTTTGGATTACTGCCAGAAGAGCAGTCCAACGAGATGATGTCACTATGGCTTGAATTTGAAGAAGCCAATACATCCGAAGCTTGTTATGCTGTAGCGATGGATCGTATTCAGCCATTGCTACATAATTATTACACGCAAGGTAAAGCTTGGAGGGAACATGAGGTCACTGCGGACCGTGTGCTTGCACGAATTCAATTTCTACGTGACAATATGCCAGGGTTATATCAAATGACCGAAGAGCTCATTCATGATGCAGTTGAGAAGGGGTATCTGTTACCCGCTAGTCTATAAGAGGTTGTTCAAAAAGACATCTTTTGATCACGAAGCATATCAAGAGGCCTAATCGACGTCGAATATTGAATTCAGCCGGTCTTTCCGGTGCTCACGTAGGTACTGCCTACGCTCCGCTCCTCACTCCCTTGCTTCATCCAATCTTCTCGGTGCTGAAAAGTCGACTTTTTGAACTCGCACTATAAGAAACACAACTCAGGCATATTCCACATCGAGTGGAATATGCCTGAGTTGTGAGCTGTGATCGGAATATAAAGTTGTAGTTAAATGCACGAAAGCTGCCTCCTGTTAGATTAGGCAGCTTTCTGAGCACTACATTTATTTCACTTCTAGAATTTGAACACCACGACCTGCAATTTGAACGGTTCCTGTAAGGTCCGTCTCTGTCAGGAGGTCACGGAATTGAAGTGAACCTAGCTCAACCGCTTGTTCCTCCGCATTGTGATTCATGACGAATAAGAAGTCTTGACCATCTTTGGAACGACGACTTACCTCAACCCCAGCAGGTGTTACCAGTAAAGGCGTAATTCCTTTGGCATCACATATGGATTTCAAGAGCCCATCTATGAAGTTATCTTCTGGGTCAGATGCAACATACCATGCTTCCCCTTTACCAAACTTATTGCGAGTTAATACAGGCATCCCCTGGTAGAAATCTTCTCCGTACTCCGCTAATATGTCTGCACCTTCACTATGCAACAAATCACATAATAGTCCACAGCTGTAGTCTCCTTGAAGGTCCCCTAAACTGTCTTTCATTACAATCTTATTGCGTTTGTCTGGGAATAAGGCATCGATCTCTTCTACCCAGATGCCTAGCATCTTACGAAGCTCTCCCGGATAACCACCAAGCGTGACTAGATCGTTCTCGTTAACGACACCACTGAAGAAGGTTGTTAAGAAAGATCCTCCCGCTTGTACGAAGTCTTCCAATTTCTTAGCTAAGCCTGGTTTAACCATGTATAGGACAGGAGCTATGACGATGTCATATTTACTAAGGTCACTATCTACACTAATAATGTCTGTGGAGATGTTACGACGGAACAGAGCCGCATAATATTTGTGTACTTGATCTAAATAATTGAGTGCAACGGTCGGACCGCTAGATTTCTCCATAGCCCACCAGTTATCCCAATCGAATAAAATTCCGACTTTAGATTCAGTTACAGCATCCAATGTCTTGTCACCAAGCAGTTGTAATTCTCTGCCTACTTCTGCTACTTCACGGAATACACGTGTATGCTCGTGTCCAACGTGCTCAATAACTGCCCCATGATACTTCTCACAAGCACCTGCTGAGCGGCGCATTTGGAAGAACATAATGGTATCAGCACCATGGGCTACGGCTTGATAGCTCCATAAGCGCATAACGCCTGGACGCTTCAGTGAATTATATGCCTGCCAGTTCTGCTGGCTTGGTGTCTGTTCCATCAGCATGAAAGGTTGTCCGTCTTTCAGCCCACGCATAAGATCATGTGCCATAGCTGTGAAGCTTACTGGAGTATCTAGGCCTGGGTAGCTGTCCCACGATACGATATCCATATGCTTTGCCCACTTGAAGTAGTCTAGAGGTTTATAAGCACCCATTAGATTCGTAGTAACGATGGAATCGGGAATAATAGCTTTAATAGCATCATGTTCCAAGCGGTAGCCGTGCAGAATGTTATCTGAATTAAAGCGTGAATAGTCTAAGGAAATTCCTTGGAACGTAGAACTGTTATTACCCCAATGCTCACTTAGGTTTGTAGGAGGTACAATTTCTTCCCAATCGTAGAAAGTATGTCCCCAGAAGTTGGTGTTCCAAGCTTTGTTAAGATTGTCTAGTGTACTATATTTTTCTTGTAGCCATATGCGGAAGCCAGCAGCACAGTTATCACAATAACATTCACCACCGTATTCATTAGATACGTGCCACACCAGAATGGCGGGATGGTCTTTATAACGTTCTGCTAGTTTGTGAGCAATACGCTCGGAGTATTTCAAGTATGTGGGGCTGCTAGGACAAGAATTATGACGTCCACCGAATTTACGGCGTTGTCCGTTGGTATCGACGCGCAGTACATCAGGATATTTGGTCGCCATCCATGCTGGATGTGCTGCGGTACTTGTAGCCAAGCATACATATACACCGCTTTCGTACAAGCTGTCTATGAGTTGATCAAGCCATGTAAAATTGTAAGTATCTTCATTAGGCTGATTAAGTGCCCAAGAGAATACATTGATCGTAGCTATATCGATTCCTGCTAATTTAAACATACGTAAATCTTCCAAGTGAGTAGCATGGTCGTACTGCTCAGGATTATAGTCCCCACCGTAGAACATTTTAGGGAGTTTGTTGCTAATCATGTCCTTCACCTCTTCATATAAGAATAATACTATAATATATCATTTATATTCCCTTTAAAATATAATAATAGTATGTTCATATATAATAATACGGAAGTAGGTGGTGTCATCATTGAGTCCATAGATAATATTCACATGCATGCGCAGCATCGTCGATTTTTTGCAACCTCACGAGAACAACAACTTCCACTTTATATGGAGAGTATCGGATTTAATCCAGCCCAAGAAAGATTCAGCAGACCCCGTGGATATTTATACTATCATTGGTTACAAACGATTCGTGGGGAAGGGAAATTTACTTTTGGAGGAACTACGTTACTGATGAAAGAAAATACAGGTGTCCTCTTATTGCCTAACGAACCCCATCAATACGAACCTGTATCCGAAGTATGGGAAACGATGTATATTACTTTCTTAGGTCCACAGGTAGCTGCTATATTATCATCGTTGGGATTGAATCTTTCATCCTATTATCAGTGGGATCAACCTAGTGAACTTACAACATATGCCTCAGAGGTGTTAAATTCTATGGCAAGTGATCGAGATGTGTCGGGGCTTGATGCCTCTGGAGATTTATATCGATTCCTTATTGTTCTGAAGAAGCATGGAAGAATTAATAATCTTCCGTCCGTTTCTCATGCGGTTGAGCGGCTTATGCCTGTTCTTGCTTTAATGGAACAAGGATTTGATGATCCAAATCTGGGATTGGATGATATGGCGATAGAGGTAGGCCTTAGTGCAAGGCACTTAAACACACTGTTCAAACAAACCTTTGGAATGACGGCCTATGCGTACTTTATTCTATACAGAATTCGAAAAGCGAAGGAATTGATGACGGCTTACTCAGATATAACGGGTAAAGAAATCGCTCAACGCGTTGGCTTTCGTGATGTTAGCCACTTTGTAGCCACATTCAGGCGAATTGAGGGAGTAACACCCGAACAATTCCGTAATCTTTATTAACATGGAATAGAGAGGTGAATCCAAAATGATCAATAGATAACTTTTTGAAGAACCTCTTTTATAGAGTAAAAGGTAGCCCGTCCTCTTCCGAGGAACGAGCTACCTTTTTAGTTTTCTATTGAGTGCCACACTCTCAGATTAAATCATGAATGAGACGAGAGCGTTATTGTTCTCTCCGAGGTAGGTCACGCCGTTGTTTGGTCAGCAAGTGATAGCGGTGAAGGATACGAACCATATTTTTGCATCTGTGCAAGCCGAAATGGGGAGCTTAATCAACCAACTAGGATCTGTAACGGCATCCATTGAGGGGTTGAGTCAATCCCAAGAGATATAGGGAGGATTAGAGAGCGCGGAGGACGTGGGAATACTAGATTTCAGTTGTATTCTTCTGAATTATTTACACTAAATGGAATTTATTAAGGCTGTGTACTGTTTCTACCCTTATGGTAGAATGGAAATGATTTCATGCATTTACCTGAGGATGTAACGAGAGGATGTTTATTTATGACTATACCCTTATGGTCTGACTATGTTTCCTATCTTGAACACAATAGTGGGGGCAAGCCCTATTTAACACCTTACCTTATTGAAGGAAGTTCAAGTGCTATGATCATTTGTCCTGGGGGAGGTTATCAGCATTTAGCTAACCATGAAGGAGAACCTGTGGCAAAATGGCTAAATGATCACAATATTTCTGCCTTTGTGCTAACTTATCGTATTGCGCCTCATCATGAACCAGCTCCACAGATGGATGCTAGAAGGGCAGTAAGATATGTGCGAAGACATGCCGACGAATACGGGATAGATCGTAATAAGATTGGTATTCTCGGATTCTCAGCAGGTGGGCATGTGGCTGCGATGACAGGGATTGTGTTTGAATCGGGGGATCCTGAAAGTGATGACCCAGTGGAGAGAGAAAGTTCACGTCCTGACTTGATGGTACTCTGCTATCCTGTTATTACTATGAAGGATTTTGGACATCGGGGTTCCTGTGAGCAGTTGCTTGGAATATCGCCTAGTGAGGATAAAATTATACAATATAGTGCGGAAATGCAAGTGACTGCCGACACACCACCAACCTTCATATGGCATACGGCTGATGATGGAGCTGTTCCTGTTGAGAATAGCCTTCAGCTAGCGTTATCTTTGAGTCATTCCAATATTCCATATGCGCTTCACATATTTCCAAAAGGTAAACATGGATTGGGACTAGCGACTGATATTCTTGATGTATCTGTCTGGCCTAGTTTGTGCATGACGTGGCTTAAGAATCAAGGAATGTAATTTGTGTTCATAACATTTAAGTACTTATATAACTAGGAGATGAATTTATTATGCAACTTAGCAAGCAAGATACGCTTTTATTTATTGGAGACTCGATTACGGATGGCGGGCGTACCTTTCCTGTAGGAGAGGGTGGATTTGGACAGTTAGGTTATGGGTATGTGACTCAAGTGGATGCTTTATTAAATGCGGTATATCCAGAGCTCTCTATTCGCACATTGAATACAGGTATAGGTGGAGATACCATACGTCATTTGAAAGCGCGTTGGGCAAAAGACGTAGTGGATCTTAGTCCAGATTGGTTATCGATCATGATAGGAACGAATGATGTGTGGCGTCAGTTCGACAATCCACTAAATACGGAGGAGCATATTTATCTGGATGAATATGAACAGACACTTCGCGAGCTTGTTGAGGGCATCCGTCCTTCTTTGAAAGGGTTAGTTCTTATGACTCCGTACTATCTTGAAGCTAACTTGAATGACCCTATGAGAGCTACAATGGATGTATATGGGGGCGTAGTTAAGAAAATTGCTCATGAATATGAGGCTATCGTTGTCGATACGCAGAGTGCCTTTGATGCACTTTCGGAACATGTATACTTGTCATCATTAGCTAACAATTGGGATAGAGTACATCCTGGGCAACGAGGCCACATGACAATTGCACGTGAATTTCTACAGGCCGTTGGATTTTCCTGGGATGGAGATAATAACTAAATTGTGATGTGAGGAGCTGTATGCATGATGATGGGGTCGCTCGAAGTCGTATTCGATGCTAAAGCTATTCTAGGTGAAGGACCAAGTTGGGATGCCATTAATAATAGGCTCTTATGGGTTGATATTGAAGGTCACCAATTGCATATTCATTACCCAGAGAACGGGCATAATGAGGTATACACCCTGAATGAGCAGATTGGAGCAGTGGTTCCTTTCCTTCAAGATGAGGTTATAGTGGCGTTGTATACAGGATTCCATAAGTATCAATTATCCACTGGAACACTAACGTTGATCTCTAATCCAGAGGGACACCTACCGAACAATCGATTTAATGATGGTAAATGTGACCCGCAAGGTCGTTTCTGGGCGGGTACGATGAGTCAGGATGGAAGTATAGCTGCAGGGTTCTTATATTGTCTTGATCATGATCTTACAGTTCGTAAAGTCTTAGAGGGTATTTCTACATCTAATGGATTAGGTTGGAGTGCTGATGGCACTCATATGTATTACATAGATACACCTACTAGGCAGGTGGATATTCTTGACTATAATCAAGAGACTGGATCGGTCAGTAATCGCAGGATGGCTTTTAAGCTTCCAGCGGGAGCGGGTTACCCAGATGGGATGACTATGGATATAGAAGGGATGCTCTGGATCGCTGAATGGGATGGGGGACGGGTCGGTCGTTGGAATCCACAAACGGGAGAATTACTGGGTTCCATTGCCATTCCGGCGGGTCATGTCACTTCATGTGTATTCGGTGGGGGATTTTTGGACGAGTTATTCATCACTACAGCGCGTATTGGACTTAATAATGAAATTCTTGATGAACTTCCGTTGTCAGGATCGCTTTTTCGAATTAAACTTGGCGTGAAAGGTCAACCTACATATCCCTATATATCCTATTAATGGGTTTTTTTCATAAGATTATTTATCGGAGTATATAAAAATGAAGTTTCATCCGATAAATATCTTGAGGTGATCGATTTGGCCAAGAAAGGGCAGACGTTTAATTCCTATAGTTTTGATATCAAAAAGAAGGCTATTGAAATGCGATTGCAGGGTAAGACTAAGAAGGAAGTTGCTGCAGCGCTAGATATCGCGGATATCGGAAGATTGAAGGTATGGATGAGGAGATATCGCGAACAAGGAGATTCTGGTCTTGTGGATCAAAGAAAACGAGTTCAGAACATACAGGAGTTATAATCTGTTTAATGTGTGGAATAGGCAGTACATATGAAGCCCTGAATAAGGGCTTTTTTCTTTTGAGGAAATGAGAGAAATTGGGGTAATGACTAGACCAATGGAGTTCGTTGTGACATATCTTAAAATATGCTAAAGGGAAAGGAGGAACTGGAATGAGCGAAGTAGCGGGTTATGGTTATGCCCCAAATCCTTTTACATCTACAGGTGCAATTTTAGTTCTGTTTATCTTGTTGGTTATTATTTCCAGTACGTTTCTTTACTAAAAAATAATAAATCGCGTATTCCTTTAATAGAAAGGAGGGCATCTCATGGGTGGATGTGTTGGCGGCGTAGGAGTTTCACCTTTTAGTTCCACAGGAGCTATCTTGGTACTCTATATTTTGTTGGTTATTATCTTAGCAGGATTAGGAAAAGGATTCTGTTAATAACTTGTACTAAGGAGCTGGAAGCATTGATATGCTTCCGGTTTTTTGTGATGAATATAAAGCTCCAGAATGCCCATCTTTCTTAGAATGGGTTGAAGCTTAAGCGGAGAGGTGGTAGCATGATCCAGGAATATGACAATGAACGGAGGGTAATGATGGGGACTTTTAAGATTGTTAATGAGTTCGTGAATGAACAAGTTAGAGGTGAACAAGCGAATCCTCAGGATACTGAGGAGGTTATGGAGCTACTTATTCTCACGGCGAAATGGTTACATAGTCAAGGGTCTAGGCAATGGAGCGGATTATTGGAAGGACAAGATAGTCATAATATGGCAGGTTGTATATCTCAGGGTGAAGTATTCTCGTTTAGACAAAATAATGAATTAGTCGGAGTCGTTATTCTGATGCAACAGCCTAGCCCATGGGATATTGATCTTTGGGGGGAGAGCGCCTTAGACTCTCGAATATCTATATATTTACATAGATTAGCTATCAAACGGACTTCTGCGGGGCAAGGACTAGGAAAAGATATTCTCCACTGGGTTGAAAAGGATATTGAATATAATAATAAAGATCGTATTCGTCTTGACTGTATTGCTGATAATGAAACACTGAATCGTTTTTATCAACGAAATGGTTATACCTATATAGGAGAGGTTAAGGGATACAACAAGTATGAGACTCTGCTCAATAAGAATATTTAAAAACAATCAAGAACAATCAGGAACATATATTTTATAAATTGTGGGAAACCTAAATTAACTAATGTGCTCAACAGAGCCAATAGCTTAGGGATAGGTATAGGAGTTGCCGATGAAATAGGTGGCGTGTTACGATGAGGGTGCGTTCCATACTGTTGATATTGGGTCAAGAATAGGACGATTTAAGAAAAGTTTAGATATTCCCACTATAATAATGATGAGGTGACCTGATGAAAGACGAATTAGCAAAAGCATTAAACGAACAGATGAATTTTGAGTTTTATTCAGCTCATGTATATCTTGCTATGGCTGCCTACTGTTCAGCGGAAAGTTTGGATGGATTCTCCAATTTTTTCACTGTGCAGGCAGAAGAAGAACGGTTCCATGCAATGAAAATATACAAGTTCCTCAATGATCGAAGACATCGCGCAACAATAAGTGCTTTGCAAGAACCTAAGAATGAATATTCTTCGATGCTTGATGTTTTTGAACATGGGTATTCACACGAGAAGCAGAACACTAAGAAATTCTACCATTTAGCAGATTTGGCTACGAATGAACGTGAACATGCTATGATATACTTTTTGAAATGGTTTATTGATGAACAGGTTGAAGAGGAATCATTGTTTGATAATATTATTCAGAAACTTAAGCGTATCGAAAAAGACAGTAACGCATTCTACATGCTCGATGCAGAATTCGCGAAACGTTCATTTACACCTCCAGCAGAATAAGAGAACTATATATGCAAAATGCCAAACAACTTCCTTACTTAAGGGAGTTGTTTGGTTTATTTCTATATAATAACCAAATTCCGTTGTTTGGTGAGTTCATCGGATGAAAGTTGGACTATTTTAACTGAATTTTAGTTGTTTACCGGATAGCCCTCCCCATAGTCAGAATTCAACATAAGCTAGGGTGTACTCTAAACCAAAGGAGGAATGATTGATGAGTGAGAATGGTTGTTGTGGGAATGTTGTTAGCAACAATAATGTTGCAGGATATGGTGGTGGCTGTGGTGTTGGAGGATTTGGAACTACAGGTGCAGTTCTAGTTCTGTTTATATTGCTAGTTATTATTATAAGTGCATTCTGTATCTAATTCATTCAATCAAATGACCGAACTCTAAAGCTCCGCGGGTTACTTACCTTGCGGGGGTTTACTCTATTTATGGTAATGAATTCTTTGGAATGCTTAGAAATAAAGTTCTATGAATGTTTTTTTTGGAATCGTATACATTATTTTTGGGTTCTATATTATATTCTTTGGATATCATCTATAATGATTAAATCATAATACTAAATTTATAAAAATAATGCACTTTTATAAATCAGACACGGGGGATTTTAACAAATGATCAATGTTACACAGATCAGACTAGAGCAGTTAGATTACATAGGATTAACGGAGGCAGAACTGCAGATATTATCCGCAAATCATGATGTTTTTGTAAAAGTAGTGGATGAAGTAGTTAATCGTTTCTATGAACATATTGAGAAAAAACCGGATCTTCAAAGGGTCATTGATCAAGCCACATCTCTTGAAAGATTAAAAGAAACTCAGCGTGAGTATTGGATGTCTCTGACAACTGGCGTAATAGACGAAGCCTATATCCAAAAGAGAATTGCTATTGGCCTGGTACATTCTCGAATAGGCTTGTCCTCAAATTATTATCTCGGTACTTATATGGTGTATTTAGATATAGCAACAGACATTCTACGTCAGATTTTGCCTGATCAATGGATAACGGTTACACATGCCCTCAGCAAGATGTTTAATCTGGATTCTCAGTTAGTCCTTGAGGCTTATAATAAGAAGGAGCAAGAGAAGCTCTATAACTTAGCGGATCAACAGGATCAGATTCTTCAAACGGTCACGGAAGTGGCGCAAGAGTTAACAGGTATGATTGCAGAATTGTATGGCAACGCAGGCTCCATTGCCGAAACGGCTAAAGTGGCATTGGATTCTCAAGAAATGGCACATGACTTGATGGTGCAATTAGGTACAGAGGTGGGTCAGATTGAGGATATGGGTGTATTGATCCGTGAAATTTCTAATCAAAGTCATCTACTTGGGTTGAATGCAGCTATCGAAGCGGCACATGCAGGCGAATTTGGACGGGGGTTCAATATCGTAGCTGATGAAGTTCGCAAATTAGCCTCTACTTCCCGCAGCGCCCAAGAGCAGATCCAGACGAGGGTGGAAGCTATTATGCACAAACTTAGTAGTGTTCGTCTTGTATCGGATAACACGTTGGACAACATGAAGATGCAAGCAGCAAGTTCAGAGGAACTTGCGACCTTTGTAAAAATGATAGAAAAGGTTGCTGAAGATTTGGAAATGCTTCAGTCTAAAAGAAGTGGAATCTAAATGCTAATATTGAATCGTGGAATGAGAAAAAGCCTCGAAATATATCGAGGCTTTTTCTCATTCCATAAACAATCATATTGAAGTTATTGGGTCTACATAGGGTCTACATTTTCATGTCTGTTATCGAATAATAATGTCGATATTATTGAAGAAAAACTTATGTACCAAGAGTTTATGATAGGAAAAAATTTGGACGCCCCTTGCAGGGCGTCCTCATGGGAGAGGAGAAACCGGTCGAAGAGCTATGGGGAAACGTAATTCTTCTCCACGGTTGTCTACGACATTCTTTGGATGTCGATAATTAAAGCATGCCCGTGGAGAATCCTTTTTATACATAATATTTCTAAATAACGACGCGAAATGGCAGTTCATTTTTCATTATCCATCATAATGTGGTACGATATCGTCATAAAAATGCTGAGTCAAGCATTGGATCTTAAGCATAGGATGGGTGAAAAGGCTAGTGAGAGTTGTATCGGGAAGTGCGAAGGGAAGAACCTTGCAAAGTGTTCCCGGATTGGGAACAAGACCAACGACAGATAAAGTTAAGGAAGCTGTATTCAGCATGATAGGTCCTTATTTTGAGGGTGGAACGGTACTTGATTTATTTGCTGGCACAGGTGGTTTGGGAATTGAAGCATTGAGTCGTGGAATGGAACATGCCATATTTGTAGATATGGACCCCAAGAGTATTGAGACTATAAGAGCTAATCTCAAGAAAACAGGAATGGAGAATCAAAGCGAAGTTTATCGAAACGATGCGGCGCGAGCACTGAAGGTGCTGGAGAAACGCGGTGTTGCTGTGGATGCTATATTTCTAGATCCCCCGTATCGGATGACGCAGGCGGACGAGCTTATGCAACAGATGCACGAAAGAGGACTTCTTCAGGTTAATGCAACGATCGTCGTTGAGCATGATTCGAAATATCAGTACCCAGATGAATTGAATCACTTCATATGTATTCGTAAAGCTCTTTATGGGGAGACAGCAATCACGATATACCGATACCAACTAGAGATGAATCGAATCGAGGAGGAACAACATGAATCAACAGAATAATTATCCACGCATTGCAGTGTATCCCGGAAGTTTTGACCCCGTTACCTTGGGGCATATGGACATTATCATGCGCGCCTCTAAGCAATTCGATATACTCATCGTTGCTGTGCTGAACAATCTTAGTAAGAATGCTTTGTTTTCCGTTGAGGAGCGCAAAGAATTATTGAAGCAAGTGACAGCTGATATTCCTAATGTACAGGTGGACAGTTTTCGAGATTTATTGGCGAATTATGTTCGGGGGAAAGATGCCCGTGTGATTGTCCGCGGAATTCGTACAGTTACGGATTTCGAATATGAGCTACAGCTTGCTTCAACGAATCATAAATTAAATCCAGATGCTGAAACAATTTTTATGATGACTAATCCTAAATATTCCTATCTGAGTTCAAGTCTAGTGAAAGAAATTGCACACTTCAATGGTGATTTGACCGAATGGGTATGCCCCGCAGTAGGTCAAGCGCTACATGCCAAGTTTAACGGGAACGAGCAGAAGTAAATAAGGTTATCATCAGTGAGGCTGTAAGTAAGCATCCTAGTATTAGCCCTTGCCACTCTATGAGTAAGGGTATTTTTGCCCACATATTAGGAAGTTCTAATGAATGTCGGGGGACATCTGAGGTTGTAACAAATGTAGGTTGAATATCCCTGTTTAATTGTTCCAAAGTTCTCCATACAACGAGAGTAACTACAAATGCGTATCCCCCATGTAGCAACTTGGCAACGGTGTAGGTTAACCATCCGATTCCGGCTTTTTTAAGTAGGGAGACAGACTGGAGTATGGCGCATAGACCGCTCCAACCTATGAAGGCTGAGAGAAGAGACCACTTTAGGATAGGCGAAAGGATGGAGTCTGTACTGAGCGCTTTGGCACCTAAGTGGACTTCAAATAATCCAGCTACGTAATAGGGTGGAATTTGGGGTAGTATAAATAAGCTGACAATATGAACGATGACTGCAAATATAATGATATACCCACCAACAATCATAAGAGTCTGAACGGCGTGTGCGACAGCTTCTCCTAGTAATTTACCGAAGCTACGACCATCGCGGATACGGGCCTGTTCCATGGCTGTTATGACACGGCTAATGAGTGGAGGACGAGACGGATTCTTCATGGAATTTGGGGATATTGAGCTACTCGTTGCAGTGCCACGCTCGCTTCGACTGAACATTCTTAACGTAAGAAAAGCAAGGATACCCGCTAGCCAATGAATTGCGAGCAGCCAATAACCGGCAAGAGGATTTCCAATTAGTCCTATACCAATGACTACGATTATCGTCATAGGATTGCAGAAGTGTGATAACATAGCGGATTTACCAGCCTCATTATGGCTTAGTTCGCCTTGTTCAACTAATTGCATAGTTGCCTGTGCACCACCAGGGTATCCTGTTGTTAACCCCATGACCAGTGGCCATCCAGTTGCGCCAGGAAGACCGAATACTTTTCTCATTAGTGGTTCAAGCAACACGCCCATACCGTGTGCCCAACCATATGCGATCAATATCTCGGATAGAACGAGAAAGGGAAGTAGAGCGGGAAATACGATATGCCACCATAGGGAAAGTCCTTGAAGTGAAGCCTGAAAAGTGGGCTCTGGGGAACTGACAATGGCAATAACGAGTAGGATGGAAAGTGCACCTAACATCAATGTGACGACTGGAGCAGAGAATAGATATCGGAGACTTCTTATCATGAGCATCACCTCTTTAAATGAACAATATATATAAATACAGAACAAGCTATCGTTCATTTCATTTTATGCAGATAAGAGTCACATAAGACCAGCATGGTGTGTTAGTCATGGAAGGGAGAATAAGATGAATAAATTTAGAGACTCGTTTGTGTTTAAGTTATTCTTATACATAGTGATGGTTGTGATGCTAGTCTACTTAGTTGTATTTATGCCAACGCCGTATATCATATATCAGCCAGGAAGTGCGGAAGAAGTACAACCCATGATCAATGTAAAAGATGGGGATACGACGGAGCAGGGAACGTTTATGATGACCACGGTATCCGCTAGATATGCCAATATTGCGTTACTAGCCGTTGCGTCCTTTAACTCTAACGCAGAGATCGACAAGAAAGAGTCAAGATTAGGTGAAAAAAGTGAAGCTGAATATGCTGCGGAACAAGTCTTCTATATGAGCAATTCGCAATCATCCGCAATGGAAGCGGCTTATAAGGAAGCTAAGGTTGCCTATAAGATTTTACCTGAATATCTATTTGTGTTCTCTGTACCGAAAGAAGCGGATAATAGTAAGTATTTCAATCCGGGTGACAGAATCACTGAGGTGGATGGAGAACCTATTTCTGATAACGTTGCGCTGACTACCCTGCTAACCAACAAAAAAGTGGGGGATATTGTATCCATTAAGTTGAATCGTGGTGGGGAGTCTTTGGTTGAAAATGTACCCTTAGTTTCCATTAAGGATGGATCTGAGACTCGTCCAGGTCTAGGAATTATTATCGCTACAATGCAGAAAGTAACGACCGATGATCCTGGTAAACAAGTGGAGTTTGTAAATACTCAAGTTGGAGGGCCTTCTGCTGGACTAATGTTTACAATGGAAATTTATAATCAGCTAACAGAAGGCGACTTGACCCAAGGATACCGCGTAGCAGGTACGGGGACAATCGTCGAGGATGGAACGGTAGGACCAATCGGTGGGGTTAAACACAAGATTGTTGCTGCAGATAGACAGAATGCTGAAATCTTTTTTGTGCCAAAGGATAACTATGAAGAGGCTAAGGCAAGAGCAGATAAGATTCACACGACCATGAAGTTAATTCCAGTCTCTACTGTAGAAGATGCGTTAAGCTATATGAACAATCTCGAAGCTAGACCCTGATGGGTGGTTCGAAGAAATCACGGAATGTTTCCCGATTATTCAGATGATGGTAGGCATTGGCATATACGGCTGACGCCTGTAGATCACGTTCTAAGTGACTGTGGCTATGATTAGATGGTTTTACTACAATCGGTAGTGAAGCCGTCTTTTTCATTTGTTTAAGCAGTTGTTGTCCGTTATGGTTAAAGCCCAGCATTCGTAAATATTGAGGTCCTTTGGCTAGTGAGTTCGAGGACATTTCCTGTTTCGTATGATGGAGCAGAATGTGAGCAAGCATCCGTTGAAGCTTGGTATGCGTGTAGCGTTTTGTTTTTAAGCTATGTAGCAGGTCTCTGACGGTGAGATTTACAACACTGGGTAGTAACTTCTTAATACGGTATTCTAGGCCCTCTGTGACCTCATGGAACTGTACTAATTCAGATGTACTTTGTGTAAGTAACTGATGCATCAGTGGTTGCCTGAATGATTCCCAACTGATAGGACCACGGCCAGCATCAAATTCTTTACGCATAGTGTCAATGGTATATGAGGGTACGTAAGGAGCAGCGGCTTGGAAGTCTTGTTCTAATACAAGGCGTCTTATTGCAGTAGCACTAGCAATGCTGGAATTCGAAGGTGTGGAGTCATGATAACCAGCACTCTCTCGTGGGATTGTGTAGGGAACGATATCGCTCCGTAATCGCTGAAGTGCAATCAGATAATGTAGACCAAGGGTGTGATTGGGCTGTTGTAATAAGGAGATGATATCCTCCTGTTCGAATGGATCATTAGAGAGGTTGCCAGCTGCTACACTATACGCTGTGGGATAATTCATTCCCAGGTTAAGAAGCCTGGATATCTCCTGCTTCAAGGACTCGCTTTCAGTAGCTAGTTTACGTGATAGGGGGAGCAGCAGCTCCAGTGTCCCGCTCTCAGTCCCGAAGCATAGGCTATCAACAACCCCAGTCGCCTCTAGCAGGGATACAGCTCCGAATGCGAACCACTCTGCAGGTTGCACCGCATATACTGTTGGAAGCTCAATCACGAGGTCTACTCCCATGGCTAATGCCATGTCTGTCCGGGCATACTTACTTATGAGTGCGGGTTCACCACGTTGCAGGAAAGGACCACTTAGAATAGCAATCGTATGTTCGGCACCCGTAATTTCTTTGGCTCTGTTATAATGGTGTACATGACCGTTGTGTAATGGATTGTATTCTACAATGATGCCTACAGTACTCAATTAATGCTCAACTCCTCATAACAGATGTGGTGTGATAATATTACTACAAGGCTTTCTTTTAGAAATATAACACAAATTCGGTCTATTTTCGAAAAATAATGCTACAACATATTGGTGTTACCTGTTGACAAACATCCACATATCTCGGTATAATAAATTTTGTTTGTTTGGAGTGATAATGATGCATTTTGAATTTCGTCAAATGGTTAAGATGGAAGGGCCCCTACAGATCCACGAAACAGTGGACATAGATCGCGCAGTGGAAGGCCGAAGAGATATTATAGCTGCATCACCCGTTCATGCGGACTTGCAAGCTACCTTTTTAGGCACTGACCTGATAGATAGTATGGTAGAGGTTCAAGGTAAGCTCACTGGACATGTTGACATGGTGTGTTCACGCTGTTTGACATCAGTCCACGAACAATTAGAGATTCCGTTTCATGAACATTTCAAGCTGGTGAAGCAGTCGGAAGAGCTTCAGGATGAAGATGACGAGACCATTTACGTGGATCATGATATGGTGGATCTTATCCCATTTGTGGAAGAAACTTTTCTATTGTATTTACCACTGATTCCACTCTGTAAATCTTCCTGCAAAGGATTATGCCAGACATGTGGAACAGACTTGAACCAAAGCAGCTGCAACTGCGACACGAGAGTAGTTGATCCACGGCTTGCAGGGCTGAAAGATCTATTTTTTAAATGATGTAAACATTCATCCCAATAATGGGTTGATTGAAATAAGGAGGTGTTAACATGGCAGTACCTCAACGGAGAACTTCCAAAACCCGTCGTGACAAACGTCGTACGCACTTTAAATTGACGGTGCCGGGTATGGTGAAATGTGAACAATGCGGAGAACTAAAACTTTCTCATCACGTATGCAAAGTTTGCGGAACATACAAAGCAAGAGAAATTATCTCGCAATAATTTACAAACAAGTAGTACTTCATCTATGGTGAGGTGCTATTTTTTTTGAATTCATTTGGAGTAATCACCTGGGGTGATGCAATTCTCAGGAGAGGACTTTCTTTTTTGCGCAGCATGATTTATACTTAATATTAGTACCTGGTTCTAAGATGCAAATGTGTATTGGAAATATTAGAAAGCTCTTAACTTCACTATTCACTATTTAATATTTTATCGGTAAACGAATGCCTTCCTTTGGGCAGGTTGAGTCGTTTATCTTATATAAAGCCTTTCTTAATCACATCTGAATCGTAAGGAGGTGTACCGTCATAGAACGTTTATCCAAAAAACAGCGCCATCAAGAGTTACTTTTACTCATCGAAGCGAACCCGTTTGTTACGGACCGTGAGCTGACGCGAGAACTGAAAGTGAGCATTCAGACGATCCGTCTAGATCGAATGGAGCTTGGAATACCAGAACTTCGGGAGCGGATTAAACAGATGGCGGAGCATTCGTACGACCAAGTCCGCTCATTGCCTCTGAATGAAGTTGTGGGAGAAATTGTGGATTTACAGCTAGATAAGAGTGGCATCTCTTTGTTTGAGATTGGTGAAGAGCATGTGTTCTCAAGAACACTTATCGCACGTGGTCATGATATTTTTGGCCAAGCTAACTCCCTTGCGGTAGCTGTTATTAATGATGAGATCGCATTAACAGCTTCAGCAGATATCCGCTTCTTGCGATCCGTACATCTAGGCGAGAAATGTATCGCTAAAGCATATGTGAGGTCTATGGCAGGTCAAAAGGGGAAAGCTAAAGTCGAAGTATTCACCTATGTGGGTGAAGAAATGGTCTTTCAAGGCAATTTCCTAATCTATAGATCTGCGGGAGAAGACAACATTGAGGGAGGAATGCAGCATGAAGATCGCCATTGATGCTATGGGTGGGGACCATGCTCCTCATTGTAACGTAGAAGGAGCACTTGCAGCCGCCGCTGAGTGGAAAGATATACATATTATATTAGTTGGGGACCAGAGTCAGATAGATCCTCTGCTAAAAGGTAAGGAAGTACCTTCTAATCTCAGTGTTCACCACGCTAGTGAAACGATTGATTCTGAGGATGAACCCGTTAAAGCCGTTCGTCGTAAGAAGGATGCTTCTATGGTGGTGGCTGGTCGGATGCTAAAAGAAGGTACGGCGGATGCTATGATATCTGCTGGAAATACAGGTGCTCTCATGACCACTGGTTTACTAGTGGTGGGTCGTATGGAGGGTATTGAACGTCCGGCACTAGCACCTATGATCCCTACGTTAGATGAGCGTGGTGTACTAGCTTTAGATTTGGGTGCCAATATGGACTCTAAAGCACTACACCTAGCACAGTTTGGCTTGATGGGTAGTTTATATCGCCAGAAGGTACAGGGGATCGCTAAGCCTCGTGTGGGTCTTTTGAATGTGGGGACTGAACCGGGAAAAGGAAATGAGTTAACGAAGGAAGCATTTCCACTTTTACAAGAAATGCCGATTCATTTCATAGGCAACGTTGAGGCTCGCGATATTATGTCCGGTAGTCATTGCGATGTACTTGTTTGCGACGGTTTCGCGGGTAATATCTTATTGAAGACGCTAGAAGGTACGGCTGGTAGCATGTTTACTTTGCTCAAAGAACAGTTCAGTCAAACATGGAGAAGCAAGATCGGAGCCGCGTTGTTGATGCCTCAATTGAGAGGGCTGAAGAAGAAGCTTGATTATAAGGAACATGGGGCAGCGCCCCTGCTGGGTTTACGTAGTCTCGTGATGAAGAGCCATGGCTCTTCTGATGGTAATGCTATTAAGAATGCTGTTCGCCAGACAAGAGTTGCACTAGAGAATGAGCTAGTTCAAAGTATATCTAAGGAAATTACTAGGAAATGAGTGACGTTATGAGTAATCTTAGACCCGTAGGTATTATTGGTACAGGGAAGTATGTTCCAGAGAAAATATTGACTAACAGTGATTTAGAGAAGATGGTAGATACGAATGATGAGTGGATTGTTAGTCGCACAGGGATCCGTGAACGACATATTGCGGCACCTGATCAGGCGACTTCCGACTTGGCTTATGAAGCAGCTTTGAAGGCACTAGAATCTGCGGGTATGACTGCAGATCAGCTAGATCTAATTATCATAGCTACAGTGACACCGGATACTATTTTTCCATCAACAGCATGTATTGTACAAGAGAAACTAGGTGCCAAAAAAGCAGCGGCCTTCGACCTCTCGGCAGCTTGTTCAGGATTCGTGTATAGCCTAGCTACGGCTACTAACTTTATCCGGACAGGAATGTATAATAACGCACTGATTATCGGTGCTGATTGTTTGTCTAGAATTACAGATTACACGGATCGTAATACCTGTGTATTATTCGGTGATGGAGCGGGAGCTGTTGTCATTGGAGAAGTGCCTGAAGGACGTGGATTCCTCTCGTTTGATCTAGGTGCTGAAGGTGCTGGAGGTGGCTTACTTAAACTTGAAGCTGGTGGATCTAGATTACCTGCATCAACAGCAACGATTGAAGATAAGCAACATTTCATATACATGAATGGACGCGAAGTATTCAAATTTGCGGTACGAATCATGGGATCTGCGACAGAGTCTGTATTGAGCAAAGCTGGGAAGACCAAAGAAGATATTGATTTGTTTGTACCGCATCAAGCTAATATTCGAATTATTCAATCCGCTATGCAGCGCTTGGATTTACCCCCAGAGAAATGTGTAATTAACGTCGATAAATATGCCAATACTTCGGCTGCATCCATTCCGCTTGCGCTTGTTGAAGCAGCTGAGGAAGGGCGGATGAAAGAAGGAGATACCGTCTTAATGGTTGGATTTGGTGGCGGATTGACATGGGGAGCTTCGGTATTAGTCTGGTAGCAACACGATAGACTCGGTGAGGAGATGTACAATGGGGAAAGTAGCGTTGGTGTTTCCAGGGCAAGGTGCACAATCGGTAGGTATGGGCAAAGATATTTATGATACTGTAGCAGAAGCTCGGCAAGTCTTTGAATTAGCCGATCGTTCTCTAGGATTTTCGCTAACTTCGATGATTTTTGAGGGACCTGACAGTGAGTTGAAGAAGACTTTTAATACACAGCCTGCTTTGCTGGCTACAAGTATTGCTTATTTGGAGGCTCTTCGAGGTAAGGGCATCCAAGCTGACTTTGTAGCAGGACATAGCTTGGGTGAGTACAGCGCACTTGTAGCGTCGGGCGTTCTTTCGTTAGAAGAGGCAGTATCTATTGTGAGAGCACGTGGTCAATACATGGAGGAAGCTGTTCCAGAAGGACAAGGTGCGATGGCTGCTGTTCTTGGTGCAGATCGGGAAAGTCTGACGAGTCTTTGTGCAAGCATTACCGAGACAGGACATGTTGTGGAGCTTGCGAATATCAACTGCCCAGGGCAGATTGTTATTTCTGGTTCACAAGAAGGTGTCGCTGCTGCATGTGAACGGGTGAAAGAAGCCGGTGGTAAAAAGGCGATCCTCCTTGAAGTGAGTGGTCCTTTTCACTCTTCCATGATGAAGGAGGCCGCTGAGCAGCTTGAAGTTAGACTGAGCTCTGTACAGTTTAATGACACAACAATTCCGCTTGTCGCTAATGTGACTGCACAGCAAGTTAGAAGTGGTTCAGACATTCGAGATCTGTTAGTGAAACAAGTGTTTTCGCCTGTTCTGTGGGAGGATAGCATTAACTATCTGATCCAGCAAGGTGTGGATACGTTTATCGAGATTGGTCCGGGGAAAGTATTGACAGGACTTATCAAGAAAATCGATAAAACCGTTACAGTGATTAACATCAATAATTTGGAAAGTATTGAATGAAATTAGTCGTATACTTGGGGAAAGGAGGAATTTGTAATGTCCAAACCTTTAAGTGGACAGGTTGCACTTGTGACTGGAGCATCCCGTGGAATAGGCCGTAGCATTGCTCTAACTCTAGCTGGAGATGGAGCTAACATCATCGTGAATTATTCTGGAAATGAATCCGCAGCACAAGAAGTGGTGGCAGAGATCCAAGCTATGGGCGTAGAAGCTATTGCCTTACAAGCAAATGTTGGCAAAAGTGAACAAGCTGAGAATTTGGTGAAAGAATCCATCAACGCCTGGGGACGTCTAGACATCTTAGTGAATAATGCTGGGATTACTAGAGATAATTTGATTATGCGTATGAAAGAAGAAGAGTTCGATCAAGTGATTGAAACCAATCTCAAAGGTGTATTTAATTGTTTGAAGGCAGTCACACGGCCCATGATGAAACAACGTTATGGTCGAATTATTAATATCTCATCTGTAGTAGGTGTTCTGGGGAATGCTGGGCAAGCTAATTATGTAGCAGCGAAGGCTGGTGTAATTGGTCTTACCAAGTCATCCGCTCGGGAGCTTGCATCACGGGGTATTACAGTCAATTGTGTGGCTCCTGGATTTATCGATACTGATATGACTAAGGAATTATCAGAGGAAGTACGTACTAAGCTCTCAGCGGATATCCCGTTGGCAAGACTGGGTCAACCAGAAGAAATTGCGAAAGTAGTTGCTTTTTTAGCGTCTGATGGTGCATCATACATGACGGGCCAGACACTACATGTGGATGGCGGAATGGTAATGTAGCATTTTGAAAAGAATTCTCGTATAATACCAAAGAGGAGGTGAACCGGATGTCCGATGTATTGGAGCGTGTAAAACGCATCGTTGTCGATCGTTTAGGTGCTGACGAAGCTGAAGTTACGCTAGAATCATCTTTTAAAGATGATCTTGGCGCTGATTCTTTAGACGTTGTTGAATTGGTTATGGAATTAGAAGATGAATTTGATATTGAAATCTCTGATGAAGATGCAGAGAAAATTACAAGTGTGGGTGAAGTTGTTAACTACATACAATCTCATACCTAATTGAACCATAGTAAGTCCCGTACCTGATTACATATAGGCGGGGCTTTCTCCTCATTTTGTGAAGTACAATAATATGGCATATGCAGTTTATATAGAGGTGGGTGTATTTTGAAACATAGAGTCGTGATAACAGGTATGGGTGTCATGACATCATTGGGTAAAGATTTAGATACATTGTGGGACAACCTGATGGCAGGGAACTCCGGTGTGTCCCAAATTGAGGCCTTTGATGTTAGTGACTACGCTACACAAATTGCTGCTTCGGTGAAAGATTTCAACCCAGAGGAATACGTTGATCGTAAGGAAGCTCGTAAAATGGATCGTTATGTTCAGTTTGCGGTGGCTGCCGGTTTGAGCGCAATAAAGAATAGTGGTCTTGATATTAAGAGTGAGGCTGACCCTAGTCGCATTGGTGTCATTATAGGTTCTGGAATTGGGGGCCTAGGGACTTTTGAAGATCAGCACAATGTGCTGTTACAGAAAGGACCCAAACGTGTAAGTCCATTCTTTATCCCAATGATGATAGCAAACATGGCTTCAGGTCATTTGTCTATTCTTGTTGGAGCTAAGGGTCCTAACACGACTACCGTAACCGCTTGTGCATCAGGTTCTCATGCTATTGGGGATTCATTCAATTGGATTCAGAATGGTGAAGCTGATGTCATGATCTGTGGTGGTGCGGAAGCAACGATTCGCCCGACGGGAGTAGCGGGGTTCTGCGCTATGCGTGCTATGTCAACTCGCAATGATGATCCAAGTAAGGCGAGTCGTCCGTTTGACAAGGGACGTGATGGGTTCGTCATGGGAGAAGGGGCTGGAGTTATAGTTCTTGAATCCCTGGAACATGCGCAGAAGCGCGGTGCACACATCGTGGCTGAAGTGATTGGTTATGGCCTTAGTGCTGATGCTCATCATATGACAGAACCGGATCCTGATGGTCCAGCTCGTTGTATGAAGATGGCTATCCGTAATGCGGGCATTAAGCCAGAAGATATTGATTATATTAATGCGCATGGGACATCAACACCGGTAGGTGACAAATCGGAAACGAAAGGCATTAAGATGGCACTTGGTGATCATGCCTACAAGGTAGCCGTTAGTTCAACAAAGTCAATGACGGGTCACTTGCTCGGAGCTGCTGGGGGAGTAGAAGCGATCATCTGTGCTCTTTCGATACAGAACCAGACGCTGGTGCCTACCATGAACTTGGATGACCCGGACCCGGAATGTGATCTAGACTACGTTCCTAATGTACCGAGACAAGCTGATATCCAAGTTGCTATGTCTAACTCATTTGGATTTGGTGGTCATAATGCGACTATCATTTTGAAAAAATATGATGTTTAAGGAGACGGTCTGTTGAGTGGAGATCTGAAACAATTACAGCAGCAACTTCATATTCAATTCCACAATAAGTTGCTATTGAAGAAGGCCTTTACCCACGCGTCTTATGTCAATGAGCACCGTTTCAGTCAGCATCAGGATAACGAGCGGTTAGAGTTTCTGGGAGATGCGGTATTGGAGTTAACAGTATCGGAGTATTTGTACAATCTCTTTCCAACCCGTCCTGAAGGTGAACTTACGAAGCTTCGTGCCGCGATTGTATGCGAGCCGTCCCTTGTTAAGTTTGCGGTGGCTCTAGATTTTGGACAATATGTATTGCTAGGTAAAGGTGAAGAACTCACGGGTGGTCGTACTAGACCAGCGCTATTAGCAGATGTGTTTGAAGCTTTTATTGGAGCGTTGTATCTTGATCAAGGTCTTGAAGCTGCACGGAGCTTCTTGGAACTTTATGTGTTCCCTGAAGTATCTGCGAGTGGAAAGCAGCAAATGAGCGATTACAAAACAGAACTTCAAGAACTGACACAGCAACATAATATGGGGCTGATTGAGTATCGGATCGTTGAAGAGCGTGGTCCTGCTCATGAGCGTGAATTTGTTTCTGAAGTGTATATGGGAACAGAGTGTCTTGGAAGAGGTAGCGGACGTTCGAAGAAAGAGGCTGAGCAGCAAGCTGCGGCAGTTGCGCTTGGTCAGTTGAAGCTTAAGGAATTCTGATGATTAAGTGCATTAGTTATTTCTAACTAAAGAGCAAAGAGTAGTCTCAAACCAGGGATGAATGCCTGTGTCCACAGACCACTCTTTGCTCTTTATTATGAATATGAATATATGATTTCTAGATAGTATTTTCAGAAGAAGAACTTATGGTATTATAGGATTTAGAGGTGATTTAGGGAATATGTTTCTGAAACGGATTGAATTGACGGGTTTCAAATCTTTTGCCGATAAAACTGAAATGGAATTTGTCAGAGGTATTACGGCAGTGGTGGGTCCGAACGGCAGCGGCAAAAGTAATATTTCCGACGGCATCCGTTGGGTGCTAGGGGAGCAAAGTGCTAAATCTTTACGTGGCGGCAAAATGGAAGACATTATTTTTGCAGGTAGTGATGCGCGCAAAGCGGTCAATTTCGGCGAGGTGTCTCTAACACTAGATAATGAGGATCATGTACTCCCTCTTGATTTCAGTGAAGTAACCGTTACGCGCCGGGTTCACCGTAATGGAGATAGTGAATATTTAATTAATAAGCATTCCTGTCGTCTGAAAGATATTACGGAATTATTCATGGATACCGGTATTGGTAAAGAGGCGTACTCTATTATTGGTCAAGGACGAATTGAAGAAATTTTAAGCACACGCTCAGAGGATCGCAGAGGGATATTTGAAGAGGCTTCTGGGATCGTGAAATATAAATCGCGTAAAAAAGATGCTATGCGTAAGTTGGATGAAACGGAGCAAAATTTACTTCGGATTCATGATTTAGTGACTGAATTAGAGGATCAAATAGGTCCGCTGAAGGAACAGTCCGAGAAGGCAGTTCATTATAAACATCTTCGGGATCAGTTGAAAAACAAAGAAATCTCGATGTATGTATATCAAATTGAACAAATTCATAGTAGCTGGAGTGATGCCAATGCGAAACTCTCCGTGTTACAGGAACAACAGTTACAGGTATCTACCGTAGTTTCCGCGCATGATGCGAAACTGGAAAGTGAACGCTCAGAACTACGCAAGCTTGAACAAAAAGTAGAAACGCTTCAAAGTGATTTATTGCAATTTAGTGAATCTTACGAGAAGAGTGAAGGTTATGGAGAAGTTCTTAGGGAACGTAAGCGAAACCTTGAGGCGAATCGGGAGCAGTTGGCGGACACTTTAAATACGGGTGATGAACGTTTTGAAGGTAAGAAAGCAGAGTTAGCTCTTTTACAGGATAAGTTAGAAGCGTTACAAGAAGAACTTAAACAACTTCGTATTCAGTTATCAGGGGAGGAAGCTAAGCTTACTTCAGTTACAGGTGGAATTAGCCAGCATGAAGAAGAAACCTTAAAGGGCTCTTTGCTGGATCTGATGAACGAAATGGCTCAAGCTCGTAATGAAATTCGTTATGCGGACCAGCAGAAGGAGACCCTTTCTCGCCGAATGAATAGGGCAGTGGAAGAGACCGACAAATGGACTTTGCAGAAGGATGAATTATTACAACGTAAGAAACAAATGGATTCATCCATAGAGAAGCTCGCGAATGAAATTAGGGAACTACGCGGAGGTTATATTACTGCGAGTGAACGCTATCAATCCGTGCAACGATTGCTTGAAGAGAGTCAAGGTGCACTACGTAAATGGGAACAGAAGCGAGAAGCGCAAACTTCGCGCAGGGATACCATGAAGGAAATGCAAGAGGATTTTGAAGGCTTCATGTTGGGTGTTAAAGAAGTATTGAAGGCTTCACGCAAATCCATTCTTAGTGGTGTACATGGTGCGGTAGCTGAGTTAATTACGGTTCCAGAGAAACTGGAGCTCGCGATGGAGACCGCGATGGGGGCTTCACTTCAGCACGTCGTGATGGATAATGAAGCCGTATCCCGACAGGCGATTGCATTCCTGAAGCAACGTCAGCTCGGTAGAGCAACTTTTTTACCTCTAGATGTTATGCGGGCTCGCAATATTTCAGCAAGTGATCGTTCAATTATTGAGGGAGCAGAGGGATTTGTTGGCATTGGAGCAGATTTGGTTCAGTATGATGCTAAGTATGCTCCAGTTGTAGGGAGTTTACTTGGAAATGTTATTATTGCTGAATCACTTGAGGATGCTAATAAGATTGCCTCGCGTTGTCAATATAGATATCGAGTGGTAACCCTTGAGGGGGATGTCGTTAACGCTGGTGGTTCCATGACAGGGGGGAGCCAGCACAAGAAGAATAACAGTTTGCTTAGTCGTAAACGTCAATTGGATCAACTAGATGAAGAAATTAATGAGACAGAGAAGCAACTGATTAAACTTCAAGAGAGTATTCAGCAATTGAAGATCCAGATGACACAAACGCAGACACAATTGGACGAACTGCGGCAATCTGGTGATGAGAAGCGGATGGAAGAGCAACAAGCTGCTGGAGATTTGAAGCAACTAGAGCATGAACTTCGTCATGTTATGGAACAGGTCGAGATGGCAGGACAAGAGAAGAAGAGTTTCTCACAAGAAGAGCAAGAACTTGCACTTAGCCGTGAAGAAGCGGTGAAGAAGCTTAAACAACTCGAGGAACAAGAGCAGGCTACTCATCAAGCTATACATGCGGCTGAATTCGCTCGCAAAGCTAGTGAGTCAGCTAAAGATGAGCTTCAAGGTCAGTTGACTCAGATGAAAGTACGAGAAGGGAAACTGGATCAAGAGTGTTTCTCAATTGAAGAGCAACTTCGTAGGCTGAAATCTGATTTTAACTCGCAAGATAAAGATTTACGTCAGACCAAAGCGATTCTTGCGACAATTGAAGCCGATCTGATCACGAATGCTAAAGAATCTTCTCAGCAAATTCAGGATTTAAATCATTATAAATTGAATAAAGAAAGATCCTCTGAACAACTTGACTTCGCAAGAGCTTCACGTCTGCAACTTTCCAAGAAACTAGAGATGGAAGAGAATGAGACGAGAGAGCAGCGTAATCAGCTTCGAGGGATAGAAGATCAGCTTCGTCAGACCGAGATCAGTGTTAACCGTCTAGATGTGGAACTGGACAACATTCTGAAGAAGCTCAGTGAAGATTATGAACTGAGCTACGAGCTAGCCAAGCAGCGTTATCCTATCCCTGATGATGTTCCAGCTGTTCAGAATGAGGTTCGGGAGTTAAAACGTGCAATTTCATCTCTTGGAGAGGTTAATCTGGGTGCGATTGAGGAATATCAGCGCGTAAATGAACGATACCTATTCTTAACTGAGCAGAAGGATGACTTAATTGGCGCGAAGACAACGCTATATGAAGTCATTCGTGAAATGGATGATGAGATGTCCAAAAAATTCAAATTTACATTCGATGCTATTCGTCGTGAATTCGGTACCGTATTCTCCAAGTTATTTGGAGGAGGAAGAGCTGACCTAGTGTTGATCGATCCGGAGCATATGTTGGACACGGGGATTGATATTGTGGCTCAGCCGCCAGGGAAGAAGCTGCAGAACCTTCAACTACTCTCTGGGGGTGAACGTGCGCTAACTGCAATGGCACTTCTATTCGCGATACTACAGGTGAAGCCTGTACCTTTCTGTGTACTGGATGAAGTAGAGGCCGCACTTGACGAAGCCAATGTTGTTCGTTTTGCTCAATATTTACGTGAGTTCTCTGAACAGACGCAGTTCATTGTTGTTACCCATCGGAAAGGTACAATGGAGGAAGCAGATGTACTCTACGGCGTTACGATGGAAGAGGGCGGAGTCTCTAAGCTGGTATCGGTTAAATTAGAGAATGAAGAAGCTGAGATTGCTTGATTAGGTAGAGTATAGAGATGGAGGGAATATATGAGCTTTTTTAAAAGGTTAAAAGAAAATATTTCAAACAAAACGGAATCAGTTACGAAGCAATTCCGAGACGGACTTGAGAAAACCCGCAAGGGCTTTGTTGAGAAAGTATCTGATCTTATGATTCGTCGCAAAAAAATAGATGAAGAATTCTATGAAGAGTTAGAAGAAATTCTAATTGGTGCAGATGTAGGGATCAACACGGTCATGAAATTAATTGATGAGCTAAGAGTTGAAGTGAAAAAGCAAAAGATAGAGAATGCGATGGAGCTTCAGCCTATTTTATCTCAGAAGTTGATGGAACTGCTACGTGGGGATAACGACAATAAGATGAACGTGAATACGGATGGTATCACCGTTATTCTGTTCGTAGGCGTAAATGGTGTGGGTAAGACGACCACCATTGGCAAAATGGCATATCACTTCAAGCAAGAAGGTAAAAAAGTGTTGCTGGCTGCTGGAGATACTTTTCGTGCAGGGGCTATTGAACAGCTTGAAGTGTGGGGACAACGTGCGGGTGTAGATGTGATCAAGCAGCAAGCAGGGTCAGATCCCGCAGCCGTTATGTTTGATGCGATTCAAGCGGCTAAACAACGTCAAGCCGATGTGCTAATCTGTGATACAGCAGGGCGGTTACAGAATAAATCGAATTTAATGGATGAACTTAATAAGATCTTCCGAGTGATTCAACGGGAGATTCCAGGTGCTCCACATGAAGTATTGATGGTATTGGACGCAACAACCGGTCAGAATGCACTAAGCCAAGCGAAGTTGTTCGGTGAGAAAAGTGGTGTGACAGGGCTTGTGCTCACGAAGCTAGACGGTACGGCTAAAGGTGGAATCGTAGTGGCCATTCGTCAAGAATTGAATATCCCTGTGAAATGGGTAGGTCTAGGCGAGAAAATGGAAGACTTACAACCCTTCGATTCAGAACAATTCGTGCATGCATTATTTGCAGGGATGATTCAAGAGAGTGAATCTGAAGAAGAATCGGACGAGGACTCTAAGTAGAGATAACTAAATTACACAAAGTAAGAGAGAAGGCATTCGCGGAGTATACAGCGGATGCCTTTTTTGAATAGTAGATGTCCCTTTAAAGCGGGAATCGAGGTTAGTGCTTCATTTTTCGTCGAGTGGAAATTCTAGGTATAAGAGGTGTATAATTTAATTATCTAGAGAAGAAAAGAGAGGATTTTGTTTATGGCAAATACACATGTTTACACTCGCCGTGAGGAAGTGGCTAATGCAATCACCCATGGGATTGGAACGGTCCTTAGTATTGCGGCGCTCGTCCTGCTAATTGTCTTTTCAAGTATTAAAGGTACGCCATGGCATGTTGTGAGCTTTACGATCTATGGTGTTACCATGCTTTTGTTATATTTAAACTCAACGCTTGTACACAGCTTAAAAGAGGGCAAAACCAAAGATTTATTTGAGTTTTTTGATCATTCATCAATTTATCTTTATATAGCTGGGTCGTATACTCCGTTTATGTTAGTTGCGATTCGTGGTTCTTTAGGTTGGACGTTGTTTGGGATTGTGTGGGGGTTTGCAATTTTAGGATGTTTGTTCAAAGCATTCTTCGTCAAAAAATTTCTGTTTATGTCCACCATTTTTTATATCATTATGGGTTGGATGATCGTCATCGCTTGGGTACCTCTTACTGCTGCTGTTCCTACAGGCGGAATGGCACTGCTGGCTCTGGGGGGAATCATGTATACGCTCGGGACTGTGTTTTACGTGTGGAGAGGGTTTCCATTTCACCATGCCGTCTGGCATTTGTTTGTATTAGCAGGAAGTGTACTACATTTTCTAGCCGTATTCTTATACCTTTTACCTAATCAATAAAGGGTTACTAAGGCATATACATTCTTGTTTAATGTGAAGTTTAGATCATACCCATGCAGTTTGAAAGATGACAAGGATAATCACTTGACATCTTTCTTTCTTTTATGTATGATTAGTGACGTTGAAGATCTGTAAAGTGTTTTTCCTTGACGAAGGGAGTGCCCCTATGATGAGTCAAGATGATCGGCTCGAGAAGACAAACCGAATTAATCAGTTGTTTGATTTCTATGAACACCTACTTACAGATAAACAACAGATGTTTCTGAAATATTATTTCCATGATGATTTTTCCCTTGGGGAAATTGCAGCTGAGTTCAATATTAGTCGGCAAGCAATCTATGAACACATTAAACGTGCGGAACATGTTCTTGAGATGTATGAAGAGAAATTAAGTCTTCTACAGAAATATGAACGCCGCAATCAAGAGCTGGATAAGCTTCGCGAGATACTTAAAGATTGTGATCTTAACCAGGAACACACATTAAAGATAACTCAGATTTTAGATCAATTACAGATCTATGAATAAAGCGTAAGGGAGGTGGCAGCGAATGGCATTTGAAGGATTAACCAATCGATTACAGAACGTGTTCAGTAAACTTCGCGGCAAAGGTAAAGTGTCAGAGGATGATGTGAACGAGGCGATGCGTGAAGTACGCCTTGCTCTTTTGGAAGCGGACGTTAATTTCAAAGTGGTGAAAGAATTCGTTGCCAAGGTCAAAGAGAAGTCCATTGGTAAAGAAGTGATGGACAGCTTCACACCGGGCATGGTCATTATCGATATCGTGAATAAGGAAATGACCGAACTTATGGGTGGCACTCAGGCCAAGCTTGCTAAGTCTAATAAGCCACCAACGGTTATTATGATGGTCGGTCTCCAAGGTGCGGGTAAGACAACTACTTCAGGTAAGTTGGCTAAGCTCCTTCAGAAACAGAATTCTCGTCCATTGCTCGTTGCAGGTGATATTTATCGTCCTGCTGCTATCAAACAGTTAGAAGTTCTAGGTTCACAGATTAATGTTCCTGTTTTTTCATTAGGTGATCAAGTGAGTCCTGTTGAAATTGCTAAGCAAGGCTTGAAATTTGCTGAGGATAACGGACATGACTATGTGATTATGGATACGGCTGGACGGTTACACATTGATGAAGAGTTGATGGAAGAATTACGTCTGATTCATGTAGCCATTAGTCCTGATGAAGTACTGCTTGTTGTAGATGCAATGACAGGGCAAGATGCTGTGAATGTAGCTGAGAATTTCAATACACAATTAGCGCTTACAGGTGTTGTTCTTACTAAGCTTGATGGAGATACACGTGGGGGTGCCGCACTTTCTGTCAAAGCTGTTACGGGTTGTCCTATTAAATTCGCAGCAACGGGTGAGAAAATCGATGCTTTAGAACCCTTCTATCCAGATCGGATGTCTTCTCGGATATTAGGTATGGGCGATATGCTCTCGCTAATTGAGAAAGCTCAATCTAATATCGATGTTGAGAAAGCAAAGGAAATGGAACGTAAAATGCGTAATGCAGAATTTACGTTTGATGATTTCCTAGAGCAAATGGATCAAGTGAAGAAGCTTGGACCATTAGATCAAATTATGGATATGATCCCTGGTATGGGGAAAATGAAACAAGCTAAAGATATTAAAGTTGATGATAAGCAGATGGGTCGAATTGAAGCTATTGTCTTCTCAATGACGAAGCAAGAAAAACAGAACCCCAATATGATTGATCATAATCGTCGTAAACGGATTGCAACAGGTAGTGGTACAAATATTGCTGAAGTGAATCGCCTGATCAAACAGTTCGATGAAATGCGTCGTATGATGAAGCAATTCTCGGATATGATGGGACCTAAAGGCCCCAAAGGAAAAGGAATGAAACAGCTGAAGGGCTTAGCTGGTAAAGGCGGTATGAAGTTTCCGTTCCGTTAAGCATAACTATTTAATTTATTGAAGGAGGTGAATTTCATGGCAGTTCGTATTCGTCTTAAACGCATTGGAGCACATAAAGCGCCATTCTACCGTATCGTGGTATCCGATTCTCGGTCCCCGCGTGATGGTCGTTTTATCGAAGAAATTGGTTACTACAATCCGATCGAACAACCGGCAGTAGTTAAAATCGATGAAGATAAAGCATTGACTTGGCTTCAAAACGGTGCGCAAGCATCCGATACAGTTCGTAACTTGCTTAGTAAAGCAGGAGTAATGCAAAAATTCCATGACCTTAAGTTACAGAAATAATAACTGATTGTGAGGGTATCTATGGAAGAATTAGTTAGTGTTATTGCTAAGGCTTTGGTGGATCATCCTGAAGATGTGACCGTCAAGACGGTGGAGAAGGATCATCTTGTTGTCTATGAATTGTCTGTTCATCCTGATGACGTAGGCAAAGTCATAGGGAAGCAGGGTAGGATTGCTAAGGCACTGCGCACGGTCGTCACATCTGCAGCAGTTAAAATGGAAAAACGTATAACCGTGGATATTATATCTTAAGATATACAAAAGTGGGTTAGGATGCATGTCCTAACCCTTTTTCGTACATGCTGAAGATGATACAATAGGTTTAGAGTGCAATATTTGCGCTTTGTCTTTCATTATAGAGACCTCATTTATGGGTCCAGTTAAATATTGGGTATAGACTTTGAAGTATAGTCTCCACTTGGTGGAGTTATTTTAGGAGGGTCATATGTCAGAGGAATTATTAACGGTTGGCAAACTTGTCAACACTCACGGAATTAAAGGCGAAATCAAGGTATTATCCCATACAGATTTTCCTGAGCAACGCTTTGCTAAAGGGAAACGATTGTTGCTTATTCCGACGGTAGGTAACTCTTTTTGGATTACCATCGATTCTGTACGTGTTCATAAGGAAATGTACATTCTGAAAGTAGAAGGATTCAACAACATTAATGAAGTAGAGAAATACAAGGGTAGTGTTCTTAAGGTATCCAAAGATGATGTAGTGGAATTACCAGAGAATGAGTACTATTTCCACGAGATTATTGGCTGTACCGTATATACAGATGAGGACCAAGATAAGCCGCTGGGTGTGATTAAGGAAATCCTTACACCAGGTGCAAATGATGTATGGGTCATTAAGACATCAACAGGTTCTGATATTCTGATTCCTGTTATTGATGAAGTTGTACTGGATGTTGATGTGAAGAATCAAAAGGTTAAGGTTCACCTCATGGAAGGATTGTTGTAATCATGAAGGTAGATGTCTTGACCTTGTTTCCTGAAATGTTCACAGGTGTGTTCGGCAGTAGTATTTTAGGTAAAGCGAATGATAAGGGGATCGTGTCGTTGAATGCGATTAACTTCCGAGACTATTCGCTTAGTAAGCATCATACAGTAGATGATACGCCTTATGGCGGAGGCGGAGGCATGGTGCTGAAGCCCGAGCCTATTTTTGCTGCGGTTGAAGACCTGCTCACGAACAGCCTGAAACGTCCAAGAGTCATTTTGATGTGCCCGCAGGGAGAAACGTTCACCCAGCAAAAGGCGGAAGAATTATCACAGGAGGAACATCTGATCTTTGTGTGTGGTCATTACGAAGGGTACGATGAACGTATACGGGAGCATCTGGTGACAGATGAGTTATCCATTGGAGATTATGTGCTTACAGGTGGTGAACTTCCTGCCATGACCGTTATTGATTCCGTGGTGAGACTTCTACCTGGTGTACTGGGAAATGAGACGTCAGCGATGACTGATTCCTTCAGTACAGGATTACTTGAATATCCGCATTATACACGCCCCGCAGAGTTTCGTGGGTGGAAAGTGCCTGATATGTTATTAAGTGGGCATCATGCTAATATAGAAGTATGGCGTAGAGAACAGGCTTTGAAGCGGACTTTTACACGTCGCCCCGATCTACTTAAGAAGTTGACACTTAGTAAACAAGATCATAAATATCTCGAGCAACTAGCAAAAGAATCTGAGTGAGTAAAAGATTCTTCATCATAAGAGGAGGATAACAATGGATTATCAAACTTATTTTCACGACTTAAGAGAGCAACATCTAGAGGAACTTAAACAATGGTTATCGATTCCAAGTATCTCCGCATTGTCTGAACACAAACCTGATATGATTCGGGCGGCTGACTGGTTGGCGGATGCACTAACTCAAGCAGGTCTCGAGAATGTGGTTATTCATCAAACAGAAGGTCATCCGATTGTATATGCGGATCATTTACATGCCCCGGGCAAACCTACGGTATTAGTCTATGGACATTATGACGTACAACCTGTGGATCCACTGCACTTGTGGGAGACGCCTCCGTTTGAACCTACGATCCGTGGAGATAAAATCTATGCTCGCGGAGCAACGGATGATAAGGGTCAAGTTTTTCTACATATTAAAGCGGTGGAAGCGATCCTTAAACAAGAGAAAGAGCTTCCTGTTAATATTAAGTTCTGTATCGAAGGGGAGGAAGAAGTAACCAGTCCGAACTTGCCTTCATTCTTAGAATCACGCCGTGAGGAAATGGCAGCAGATGTGGTGTTGATCTCTGATACGTCGTTACTTGAAAAAGGTAAACCTGCCATTTGTGTGGGATTACGTGGACTTTGTTCTCTAGATGTTCAGATCACGACAGCCAATACGGATCTTCATTCGGGTTCCTTTGGCGGGGGCGTTCCTAATGCATTACATGCGATTGTTTCCCTGCTGTCTACTCTTCACGATGATCAAGGTCGAGTGAGTGTAGAAGGATTCTATGAGGATGTGCCTGCACTTTCCCCTGAAATGAAAGCTGAGTTTGTGAAACAAGCGATAGATGAAAATAAACTTCAGCAGGATTTGGGTCTTGATGCTCTCTATGGCGAAGAAGGTTATTCTTTTGTTGAAAGAACGGGAGCTCGTCCAACACTTGAATTAAACGGGGTGTATGGTGGTTTTCAAGGAGAAGGATCGAAAACGGTTGTTCCCAAAGAGGCACATGCCAAGATTACTTGTCGTCTTGTAGGATATCAGAAGCCGCAAGATATTCTGGATAAAATTGAACGTCATATTCTTGCCAATGTTCCAGTAGGGGCTAAGGTATCGGTTACACAACGTGAAAAAGGTAATCCGTTCACGATTGATCCATCTACACCGATGTTGCAGACGGCTGCAAATGCCTTCAATCAGGTATACGGGGTTCGTCCTGTGTTTACTAAAGATGGGGGATCTATCCCTATTGTTGAGACCTTTGGACGCTTGTTAAATGTTCCAGTTGTATTAATGGGGTTCGGACTGCCGGATGAGAATCTACACGCACCGAATGAGCATTTCAATCTGGATAACTTCGATAAAGGACTTCTTACGATTGTGGAGTTTTTGAAACAAGTCTAAGTGATAAGTGCGGTATAGGTATGGCTTATATGATAGTCAGCCGGTACGACGAACGCGGGAGTTGCACAGGTAGTATATGAACATAAGAGCCACGGGAGTCAGATGTGATATTCACATCTGACTCCCGTGGCTTTCTATAGTGTTAAGATATGATTCTCAGGAGGACTTGTTATTGTCATCTGGGATTTTAACGATAGACGTGAAGATATCGTACCGTTCTTGTGCTTCACTCTTCTTGTTCTGATACTTGGTATGAAATTCGTTAATCCATTCAAGAAATTCATCGGCTTGCTCAGCCGTTAAGTAGACTTCGGAATTCGCTAATTGTCCATAAGGTTTATCGACATTACTCAAGCTAAGAAACTTATTTTTACTTTTGGTATAGATATCTTCAAGTAACTGTTGAGCCTCTGATATAAATACATGCTGCACAGCTTGATCAATTTCACTACGTTTAATGCTAATATTACCTTGAAAAGGTAGATAATATTTAGCTGTAATACCGTTGATTTGTCTGGTATGGTCAAGTGTAAGCAGGCCAATGCTTATTAGTTTTTTGGCATGGTAGTATACTTTAGCCGGGACTTCTCCCATGAGATCAGCAATTTCCTTGACTGTCGCGGGTCTGTCTATTTTCTGAAATTCATTCATGATATTCAACCTGTAAGGGTCCGAATATATTCTGATCTCCTCAAGGGTTTTTAGTGTTATTGTGTTCAACCACGTGCACCTCAGTCATAAGATCCTGTATTTATGCATACTCTGCACGTATTCATTATAATCTGCGGATGGATAAAGCACAAAGAGTTAATCCTATCAAATGTTCATGAAATCCTTCTGTCTCACTAAATAAATAGCTGGAATCATAAGGATACTTCCTAAAACGAAATATAGCATATGCACAGGTATGTATTCTGCAATAATTCCTGCTAAGAGACTTCCTACAGGAATAGCACAGGTGCAGACCATATTGAATAGCGACCCTACTCTGCCAAGCATTTCTTTCGGTGTAACTTCCAACAAATAAGTGGCTGTTGGTGTGCTTACGAGGGGGACAGCGATGCCCATGCCGAAGCTGAAGATCGCAGCCGAGTAAAGGGGATAGATAGGGAAGGTAACCGGAATAAATAATAGGGCGTAATTGACGCCTAGAATAATGAACCCACACACAATTAGACTACTCTTCTTAAAGGATGAACCTTTGATACTAAGCCATAGTCCACTAACAATCATCCCTGTGATCAGAGAAACACCTAATATAGATAGTCCAATAGGTCCTGCGTGAAGTAATTCCTTCACATATACGGTGTTCAGGACATTAAACGGGGTAAGGCACAAGTTAACAAAGGTAGCTACACACATAATGATAAGTAAAAGTTTATGAGCTGTAATGAATTTGAATCCGATTTTGAATTCCTCGAAATAGGTTGTTGGTTGTGTGCTCAATGTGTTCGACTGAGAAGTGGGGTCGGCGGGTACTGCGACACAACTGATAAGTAATGCCGAAATAATGAAGGTTAATCCATCTATGATAAGGGCCCCAGATACACCAACGAATCCGATAAGAGCACCAGCGGCAGCAAGTCCGGCTAATTCGGCAATCCGCGCAGAAGTGGAAGAAAATGAGTTTCCCCTGAGTAGATGATGTTTAGGTAGAATGCGAGGGACTAGAGACATTTCTGCAGGAGTAGCAAAACATTCGAATGTTGAATTGATAAAGGTGAACATAAATAAATGCCAAGGTTGTAGAATACCTTGCCAATATAGCAAGCCTGTAATGATTACTACAAAACCTCTACTTGCATCGGCGATCATGACAATCAACTTTGGATTCCAACGATCTACGAGTACACCTGTAAAAAGGCTGAATAGTATTCCAGGTACAAAATTAATGGCAAATAATGTACCCATGAGAACCTTGGATCCAGTGAGCAAATAGACCATCCAACTATAGGCAATAGAATCAATGGAATCACCAAAGCGCGAAATGATCTTGGCAGCAAGAAGGTACATAAAAGGTGTGTTCTTTTTTAAATCGCGTAACCCTGTTTGCTGGGCTAAAGAAACGTCTGGCATGGGATCACTCCTATAAAATTTAGTTAACGTTAAAATTATTTTATCGTTATGTTTATTTTAATGACAATCAAATTATTGTCAATACTTTTTGTTGTTTCTTTCAAATGTCATTCTATTAGGTAGGGTAAGAATAATTCTTGCATGAGGTGAGAAACTTATGTTATAATTACTCCTGTTGTGTATGACTACGGTGGTCCTCTGTTAATAATGAAAGAGAATTAATTTCTCTGGAAGAGGCAAGAACACCTGTATGGAAGGAGGGAATTCTAATATGAATATCCTACAAGCGATTACTCAAGAACAACTTCGCACTGATTTGCCAAACTTTCGCCCTGGAGATACTTTGAAAGTACATGTAAAAGTTATCGAGGGATCTCGTGAGCGTGTCCAATTATTCGAAGGTGTTGTAATTCAACGTCGTGGTGGCGGAATCGGTGAAACTTTTACAGTACGTAAAGTTTCTTACGGTGTTGGTGTGGAAAGAACTTTCCCACTTAACTCGCCTAAACTCGAGAAAATTGAAGTGGCTCGTCGCGGTAAAGTACGTCGCGCTAAACTCTTCTATCTTCGCGAACTACGCGGTAAAGCAGCGAGAATTAAAGAAATTCGCCGTTAAAAAGCGAACAACCTTAAGGGGCTTGATTTCAAGTCCCTTTCGTTTTAGGATAATAAGGGCATACAATGATTTATGCCCCTCATTTATTTGAATTTTCAGCTCCGATGAGGAGCTTTTCTTTTCGGTATAGCCCCTATACCTTGTCGTAATAATGAGGATCAGGAGAGGGTGGTGCACGCAATGCAACAGGATATTGAAATTCAACAAACACAAGATGATATAAAAGATCATGAGGATAAGGATAAACCAACCAAAAAAAGGAATAATGAAGTCATAGAGTGGCTCAAGGCTATTATCATCGCGGTGGTATTAGTTGTTCTCATCCGTTGGTTGCTTTTTAAACCATTTATTGTGGATGGTCCTTCCATGCAACCTAATTTTCATACGGGTGAACGTGTGATTGTGAATGAGATTCTATATGACATTCGTGAACCTAAACATGGGGAAGTGATTGTTTTTCATGTTCCTTCGGAAGGCAGAGATTTCATTAAGAGAGTAATTGCGGTTGCTGGGGATACAGTTAAGGTGGAAGGCGATACGGTACTTGTGAATGGTGTACCTGTTAATGAAACCTACATACAAGGTGCGATTGATGAAGCCCATCAGCAGAATAAATTATATAATGATAAGGATTTCCCGAATGATGAAATTCCAGAGAATATAGTGCCCGAGGGCTACGTATTTGCTATGGGGGATAATCGTTCAGATAGTAAAGATAGTCGAATGATTGGATACGTTCCTCTAAGTGATATTGTAGGCCGAGCAGATGTTATTTTCTGGCCAGTAAAAGATATCGAATGGATAAACCATTAACACCTGTGGAAACATAGGCTAGTTGTGGCTAAGAATATGAGGTGAAGACGGTGACGACGATTCAGTGGTTTCCAGGTCATATGACCAGAGCACGCCGCCAGATTCAAGATAAATTAAAGCTAATTGATTGTGTTATAGAGCTTATCGATGCACGTCTTCCACTATCGAGTCGTAATCCGATGATTGATGAGATTCTCTTGGGTAAGCCAAGACTTATTATCATGAATAAAGCGGATTTAGCCGATTTAGAAGTTACGAGAAAGTGGCTAGATTATTTCAAAAAGCAAGGACATGTAGCGTTTCCTGTCGATGCTTCTACGGGAACTGGCGTGAAAGAGATTCCGGCTCAACTTAAATTGTTGATGAAAGCAAAAATAGATAAACAAATTTCTAAAGGTATGAATCCAAGATCTATTCGTGCGCTTATCGTAGGGATACCGAATGTGGGTAAATCGACGTTGATCAACAAGCTCGCGGGTCGGAGTATTGCCATTACTGGTGACCGTCCAGGCGTAACGAAAGGTCAACAATGGATCAAAGTAGGCAAAGAAATGGAGTTGTTAGATACTCCTGGGATATTGTGGCCGAAATTTGAGGATATGAATGTAGGATATCGTCTAGCGGTTACAGGTGCCATTAAAGAAGAAATTATGAATTTGGAAGACATAGCTTTCTTTGCTGTCAAATATCTCTCTAAATATTATTGGGAACCGATGAAAGAGCGGTTCGGTCTTCAGAACGAAACTCCGATTGATCCAGAGAGTTCCGATGAGATTATCAAGGTATTAGAAGATATAGGGCGCAAACGTGGCTGTTTAATGAGTGGTGGCAGAGTCGATATCGAGAAGGCTTCGCGTATCTTACTTCATGATTTACGTGCAGGAAAAATGGGCAGATTCTCTATGGAAGAACCCTTTTGATCAAAGTTATGAAGCCACCGTTGATTCGGTGGTTTTTTTGTTATAGAAAAGATTGAATTTCGCTTGCAGAAGAGAGGCTTGTTAAGGATGTGCAGGTACTTCTTGATATGGTAAGCTAGATGTTAATAGAGTTTAAGAGGTTACACTTTAGTGCTGAAAAGCCGACTTTTTGAACACGCACTTTGAGCGGCTTCTAGACTAATATCAAAGGTAGTAGATTATAGAAATGGTTACAACAATGATTGTGGACTTATGGAGGGATAATCGTGCGCAAGATAGTAGAGAAGGAAAGTGAAAGTATTGTTATTGATATGTTACAACATGAGAAAAAATGTATGGAACAGTCTTATCGACACGTTGCAGGTATAGATGAGGTGGGAAGAGGTTGTCTCTTTGGTGATGTGATTGCAGCTGCGGTCATTCTTCCCGAAGGGTTATTGATTGAAGGTGTGGATGACTCGAAGAAGTTAAATGAGAAGAAACGTGAGTATCTTTATGATGTCATCAAGGAGAATGCTTTGGCCGTGGGAGTGGGTTACGCGGATGCCGCCACTATTGATCTTATTAATATTAAACAGGCATCACGTCTAGCCATGAAGAGAGCACTTGAGAGTTTGTCGCTAGTACCCGATTATTTATTAGTTGATGCGGAGAAGGTAGATGTGGATATCCCACAACTTTCTATCATTAAGGGTGATGCTAATAGTCAATCCATAGCAGCCGCATCTATCATCGCGAAAGTAACACGGGATCGTCTGTGTCAAGGGACATGGGAAGCGATGTTTCCTGAGTATGGTATTGCGGTACATAAAGGGTATGCAACTAAATTTCATCGTCAGCAAATTATGGAGCTTGGACCTACGAAGATGCATCGACGAAGTTTCCTGAAAAATTTAGAAGTAGAGCAACAAACGTTATTTTGAATAAAGAAACTTAAGCTAAGTCTGTTTAGCACCGATATAGAGAGAAAGAAGCGATAGGGAACGGAGGACGTATTGTGAACATCGGATCAATGATGCGCGGGCTGCTTGGAGATAGTAAGGTCGGAGATGTTAAACAATTAGAAATGAAGACGGGACAAGTGGTTAGAGGTGTTGTTCTCAGTGTCTCTGAGGATGGGCAGGATGCTGTCTTACAGATCCAAGGAGTCAAGGTTCAAGCTAAGCTGGAAACGCCTTTACAGCAAGGACAGGCTACCTTGTTGCAGGTGCAGCCACCGGGAGAGGATGGCATGGTGGTTATGAAGCCATTAAGCCAATCGCCATATACGGCAATTCCTGCTAGTTCTATAGGTGATGTACTCAAGTCTGTTGGATTATCAGATACAAAGGCTAATCGCGAAATGATACAGACCCTTCAGGCTAGCGGTGTGCCTATAACCAAGGAGAATGCAGTTCTGTTTAGCGGTGTGTTAATGGCGAAGCCCGTAGCTGTTCCTGTTGAGCAATGGATTCAATCTGCGGCGATTGCGTTCCAGCGGGGGTTACCTATGACGGGTGAAAGTGTAAAAGGATTGCAACAAGCTGTATTTGGCCCTCCTTTGCATCAATTGCTTTCGGGTCTTGGAGAGCAGCTTGCTGCGCTAGTATCCAATTCGCAAGGGATAACTAATGGTATGAATGCTGATTTGGCTACCGTTGCTGCTGCGAAGTCACAGACCGGTGTAGCAGCCCAAGTCGTTGCCGAATCGACATCTGCTGCCGTTAGCAAAGAGGGAGCTACGGTTGCGGCGCCGGTGAGTAGCGCCGCAAGTTCCACGCTGCAGCCGCTGTTAGCGAAGCTGCAGGATGTGCTGCAACAGCTGCGTGGCACACAGCAGCTGAGTGCAACAGCCCCGGCGGCGGAAGCCGCGCCAGGGCAGGGGTCCACCCCCGCCGCGGCTGCGCCCAGCGGCGGCAGTTCGCCCGGCGCTGCGCAGCAGCCGGGCACGGCAGCCGGCGTGGTGGCTACGCCGCCGGCAAGTGCAAGTGCTGCCGCTCCCTCCGGGATAGCGGCAGGCACAGTGCCGCCGACTACGACTACGGCGGCACCTCTTGGCGAAGGCGCTGCGCCTTCGCCTGCATCCGCCCCAAGCACCCACGAAGATACACCGTGGGTGGGGCGGATGCTGAAGCTGCTCGGTGCGGAGCACGAGCAGCAGGCTGTCCGCGGCGGCGCGAGCATGCCGCCGCAAGCCCCAGCTGCCGCGGCGGGGAACGCGCGGCCAGGTAGCGTAGCTGTGGGGCTTGCATCAACGCCGGAAACGGCGCCAACGCAAGCGCAGCCAGCGACAAGCAGTGCACAGGCGTCAGGTGCAGGTACTACACCAGCATCTGTGCCAGCTCAACCAACGACAGCTTCGCCGTCGCAAGCATCGGTAACAGGCAATACAACCGCATCTGTTCCAGTGAGCGGGAATGCAGCCGTGCCCGCATCAGCTCAAGCAATCCCAGCTACGCAACCTCAAGGAAATCAGGCACTGACTACGGAAGCAGGAATAGCTGGAGCTACACCGACAAATCCTGCACAGGAAGCGATAAATCGTGTGATTACGCCCTTGTCTTCGCAAGGAAATCCAACATTGGGATCTGAAGCGATGGTGCGACCTAATGTGGAGGCATCGAGCTTAAATCAGGATACGTTAAAAGGGCTTTTATTACATGTGCTGGAAAGAAATGATGTTCCGGTAGCTCTAAAAGAAGCTGCACAGCAGCTAATACAGCATATGACAGGTCAGCAGTTGCTACTGAATACCGATCGAACGGCCCCCTTTGCGCAAGTGACGATGTTTATACCTTTTACTGGAGAGGATGGTCAGGAGACGGCTTCTGTTCATATTCAGTCTAGACGAGGCAAAAAAGGCGAACTAGATGCATCCAACTGCCATCTATGGTTCGATTTAGATATGAAAAATTTAGGCACAACACTTATTGATGTACAGGTAGTTGATAAAATAGTCAGCCTAAAAGTACACAACGACAACACTTGGATAACTTCCTTAATTGAGGATCGAAGAGAAGAAATTTCAGAAGCGATTGAATCGGTTGGATATCAGCTATTAAGTCTTAAATCCGAACCTCTCCCTGTACCAACTATCGAACAAATAGATGGTAAACAGAGTAGTGTAACAACTGAATTTACTCCTCCAACATATAAAGGAGTGGACATAAAGATATGAGTGAAAAGGCGCAGGAAGAGCCGAAGATATCTATGAAAAAGGCAGTAGCATTAAAGTATACCCCAGGCGAATCGGAGGCGCCGATTGTGGTGGCTAAAGGTCGAGGGAAATTGGCAGATACGATTCTTGAAAGGGCAAAGGAACATGGCGTCCCCGTACAAGAAGATGCTGCTTTAGTTGAAGTTCTTTCGCAGCTGGATTTGGATCAGCAAATACCGGCCGAGCTGTACCAGCTAGTGGCTGAAGTACTATCGTATATTTACCGTGCAGATAGTTTGGCTAGGGAAGGAAGATTCTAGCTCATGGATGAACAAGATCATACAAATACTCGCAAGCAAAAAGGAGCCGCGGCTGAAGAAGCGGCTGCACGCCATTTAATCGTCGAAGGATATCACATTCTAGACCGCAATTGGCGTTGTCGTAGTGGTGAGCTGGATATAGTAGCTTGTAAAAACAATGTGATTGTTATAGTGGAAGTTCGCAGTCGGACGGGGGATAATACACAGTTTGGTACACCAGCAGAGTCTGTGAATGCTCGTAAAATAAACCAAGTTCGTAAAACGGCAGAAGTCTATTTGTACTATAAACAAGTCGAAACACAGGATATTCGTTTCGATGTTATGGCAGTAAATTTGAATAAAGATATGACGGTACTGAAGCTGGAGCATATCCTTCATGCATTTTAAAAGGGCGATTATTTACTTACATAAGATGCCAGATTAAAGCTGGTGATATCGATGTCATTTTGCGGAGAATGTCATGACTTACAGTGTGTTTAACCCTAGATGACACCAACATGAACGGTGCGCATAGTCTGACTGCTAACACGGTAAATAGACCTCTGTTTCGTTCGTTAGTAAAGTTAGGATTACAGTTTCATCCCTTTCCTTCATATTTATTAAATTAATCTTCTATAAAAACTGAATCTGGAGAGGTCCTATTCGTATAAAGGACCTCTCCAGATTCAGTTTTTTGCCTTCTTGTAATGTTATCTAATCCTGTTCAATCGTTTATTTTAAATTTCAGATGGTTAATAAGGAATTACAATTGAAGGAGGTTATGAACAAATGACTCAATTAATCATAGGCGTATTTACGACGAAACAGGATGTTTCTCTAGCCATTCAGAATCTTAAGGAATGGGGAATTGATGAAAAACGAGATATTTCTGTTCTTTCTCAAGACATAAGAGAACTTAACGTGGTTAGCGAAGACGTAGGTACAAAGGAGCCACAAGCTGGGTTAGGCAACAGTGGCTTATTATCAGGAGTAAAGGACCTCGCCTCTGACTTAGATATTGTGCCCCATGAAATCGCAGTGAGCGGACCTGCAGCTTCGAAGTTAGCGGGAGCTAGTATGGGTGCAGATACAGATGATTTCGTAGTAAGACTTATGGATATCGGCATTCCTAACAAGGATGCACAGAAATATGAAGATTGTCTTCTGCAAGGAAATATTATACTGCTTATTACTGGCGATTCTGTGATAACGGAAGAGGTTGAGTCGATTCTAATATCCCATCATTCCCTGCCTATATAAAGAATAAGAAGGGCTATTTACATTGACCTTTCCTCCATATTAAGCTGTTGTCTGTCTAGATTACGATACTGTATGGCTTCTGCAACATGATAGGCTTCAATATTAGCCTTGCCTTCAAGATCTGCAATGGTGCGTGATAGTTTAATGATTCGATCATATGCACGCATACTGAGGCCTAAGGCTTCAAGAGTCTGCTGAAGCATGTCAGCTGTGTCTGTTCGAAGTGAGGCCTGCTCACGTAATTGACTACCCGATAACTCGCTATTCCATGAGAAAGGGAACCCTTTGTACCTCGAGAGCTGAATAGCATGTGCTGCCACGACCTGATCTTTCATTTCTTGTGAGGAAAGGCCAAATTTCTCGCGGCTCCATTCTTTGGGTCTTGGAACATCCACTTGGAGATCTATTCGATCGAGGAGGGGACCGGATATTTTGGAACGATACTGCGTTATGCGTGCTTCACTACAAGTACATCGATGTTCCGGATGATCGCTTCCAAGATAGCCGCATGGACAAGGATTCATTGACGCAGCCAGCATGAAATGAACAGGAAATGTGATGACAGCCTTCGCTCTGCTAATCGTTACAGATCGTTCTTCTAAAGGCTGACGTAATACTTCAAGTACATGGCGTGAAAATTCAGGTAATTCATCTAGAAAAAGAATGCCGCGGTGAGCAAGACTAACTTCACCTGGCTTGGGGATGCTTCCGTCACCAGGTGTTATGATATAGGTGGTGGCTTTATTTACTACAGTAATCAGTATTTATCTTTTTCATATCTCCTGTTTATCTCTCTAAATATAACATGAAGCTGGTTCACAGCATTGGTTATCTCCTGTATTATATCCTCATAAATCTCTTGTTTTAGTTTGATTTCTTTATGCTCATATATTTTATCTTCATAAGGGAAAGCTGCAGAAACAAACTCTCCAATATCTGTAGTTTGGTTATCGTAAAAATCAGGTATTTCAATGATTAATGGTTCCTTGTAATTGTCGAGGAAATCTCCATATAACTGTATGTTCTCATAATAATCCACAATCATATTGTCAATATTAGTTAGCTCATCGAGATGGTGATCCATGAATTTATATGGATTAGGATATTCATAATGGAATCTCCCTTCTTCGGGGTTTTCATAAGTTTCAAATCCTTTATTTCCATAACAATGTCTAAGTGCATGTTCAAAATTATTTAGAATAATGTTTTTAGCAATTGGGTAGTGCTTTATCTTATTAAATTCTTCGACTAAACCTGTTACTCTCTTCAAGTTCTCTTTTAATTTTTTTGGTAAGAAGACATAAGGACTTTCTAATAGTTGATCAATGACTGGAAACTCAAACTTTTTATTCAAACTGCTCCAATTAGACTTTTTTGTATTTTGGTTTAATAATTGATTTAGTTCATTTGTAATAGGAATATAAATTTCCTTTTTTCTTTCTAATGCAGACTTCTGTTTTGAGTTATATGTATTCACATTAAGAGTTACGAATACCGTTAGCAGACCCCCTAAAACAGTACTTATCAATGTTTTGAATAAATCGGATTGGGACTGTTCGGGCAGTTGGAAATAAAGATATACGAAAATACCTAGAACAATAGGAAGCAAATACAAGATATATCTAAGTGATTTTAACATTAACAACACCTCATAATGATCTAATTTTATCACAGGTATACATTCTGCAGAAATCGACAAAATCCCTTCTTTAAAGGGTTCTCTAAGTATATTATCGAAGTTCTTAATGTAACGGTACAAATGTATATAAGAAACAGGTTAGACCGACCAACGCACCCATTCGGATGAACACCTAAGGGGCTAATATTATAAACCCGCAGTCAGATCAATTATATGGAATATTAGAAGGTGATCTGAGCTTGTTCCTATTGCGGGAGACTCCAATTATTATTCGATGGGAAGCATATAGTGGGATTAAAAATGAGGCATATTGGTATTGGTCAGCAAATGAATCAAGGGGAGAAAAGTTATCTGCGATACTGTCCGATGCTATCCGGAAAGAATCCGGGAAGCAAAAGGAGCATTTGCCCCAATTTTGTACACGACCTGTCCATTTGCGAGTAACATCCATCGTGGCCAAGCAGAGCATTTTGAGTAAGGAATCATCCGTGGGGAAGCAAATAAATACGGCGGCGTACTTCTTAACAGTAACATTAAAATGAAGACATAAAAGTAACAGCATACTAAATAATGGAGTTCAATGAGGGGTGAATCAATGAGAGTATTCACAAGATTTGGAATTGAAAGAACTAATTCAGAAGGAGTTATAATTTCAACAAGTTACAATTTAAAAAAAGCAGAAGATTTTTATTATGTTCTTGTTGGCTTAGAACTATTAGATTTAAAAAGTTTTTTGAGTGATATGGAAATTAATATTCAAAATCAAAAAGAGTATATGCTTAAACATGATTCAAATGCATTTGAGTTTCTGAGTTCAAACGATTTTAACTATGCACATAGAGTAGATGTTCGTTACCCGTATTTACTAAGAAATTCAGCCTTTATTAGTACTTACAGTTTATTGGAAAGTGCTTTGAATGATATTTGCAATCATTATAAACAAAAAAAATACGTTCATACGGATATTAATAAATTCAGAGGTGCAATTATTGATAAAGCTAAAAAGTTTATAAATATTGATATAGGTATTCCAACAAAACAAATTGAATGGAAAAAAATGGATCATTATAGGCAAATACGTAATTCAATAGTTCATAATAGGGGATATATATTTAGCAGTGATGCTGATACAAGAAAAATCAATTTAGCCATAAACAGACTTAAAGGTAGTGGAATAAGTCTTAGAAATCAAAGTATGCTCGAGCTTGATGAAAATGCATGTATTAATTTTATAATATTGATTGAAACTTTACTTTTAGATATTTGTAAATCACTTACTTATCTTGAATAATAATTCCTTATAATAGAGAAGTACAGAACTTCTCACAAAAGACAAAGCTGCTAAATGCGACATTGAGAAATTAAGAGAAGTAAAGAGAAAGGCAAGATTAGGAGAACTGTAGGACTTTTTATAATTGAATTGTGTAAGTAGATAAAACAATATGAATCATTTGCTAGAGACGGAACTTACTGCTTTTCTAGACTATGAAAAATATGATCGTATTGGCGTAAATTCAGGCAACTCTCGTAACCCCCCTGTGTCATAATAGTTGTCGTACCCCTCAATAGAATGTAATGTAGTTGAAAAGAGAGAATGAGGTGGAACGGCAATGGCTAGATATAGTAACGAACTTAAACAACAGATTATGCTAAGGATGATGCCTCCGAACAATGAAACGGTAGGTCAGATTGCTAGAGACAGTGGACTATCAGAAGGCACTCTATATAAGTGGCAAAAGGAAGCCCGAGCCAACGGATTTGTTATACCTGGTGGTGAAAAGGAGTCAGAGAAGTGGAGTACCCGAGATAAGTTTGCCATTGTGGTAGAGACATCCACGTTAAGTGAGATTGAGTTGTCCGAGTACTGTCGTGCGAAAGGACTGTTTGT